>JADDPU010000056.1 GCA_016781725.1 Rubrobacter sp.
CTGTAGGGGCGGACGCTTGCTATTCCGTGACTCGTACACTTTAATGCAGCCCAAGGTAGGTGCCTCGGTCTCGGATGTGGTGGCGTTCGGAGGGAGATGGAAGGGTTGAGCGCGACGTTGGTGTATGTCGGCATCTGTTCCGTACTTGCTGTAGGCGTGGCGATCCTCACCGTCGCCGTCCTTCTCTTGCGCACAGCGCGTCGCTACGTTGATCTGGCCGAGAAGCGGCTGGAACTCCTGCGCGAGGGGGAGGCGCTTTTGCTGAGGGTCGCGCGGCAACAAGGCCACGTTACGGAGGAGAGCCGGGAGCAGGAACCACAGCGAAGCGAGAGGATCCCGGAGGTGGTCGGGCACCCTCTCGTGCAACGGACGCACCGGGAATCTCCAGGCAACCTCCGGCCCCCGGATGGGCCGGATCGGCGCGTGCGAGAAGCGTCGGGGGGTAGACGCGGGCAGGCGTCCGCTGCGCGAGACGGAGAGCAGGGGCAGGAGCCGACACCGGAGGCGGGTGCCCCGGACGGGGCGGCATCGCGGCCCAAAGACGGTGCACCGCGCCTGGGAGTCAAGGTGGCGCACCCGGACGACGAGGTGACCCCGCGCGTTTG
Source organism: Rubrobacter sp. (assembly GCA_016781725.1). Lineage (GTDB taxonomy): Bacteria > Actinomycetota > Rubrobacteria > Rubrobacterales > Rubrobacteraceae > Rubrobacter_D. The sequence continues at coordinate 606 of JADDPU010000056.1, forward strand.
GAACAGCTCCGCAACCAAGTACTTTCAGAAGTGCTACGACAGATACCTGGAGCAATACGAAGGATACGTACGGCTCGCCGAGCGGATCTACCGGATGCGGGATGAGGCTCGGGCGAACCCTGGTACCCTCGGAAGCTGGGAATGGGAGGACAAGCTGCGTCGCGCGCACGACGCCATTGGGAGAACCACCCAGAGACTGGACCTGCTCGAGGAGCACTATCCGGAGTTGGCTACCGACAGCGATCGCATCTCGGCCCGCCTCAGCACCTCCCGCCTTCACGCCGGGCTCGCGAAGCGCTTCGGTCGGTCGCGCTGAGCAAGAAAGCCGCGAGCACCACGACCACACTCGAGTACCCGCGTACTACGCCGGTGGCTTGGGCAGGGCTCGAGCCGCCACCAGCCCCAACGGCCCGCGGCTACCCGCGCTGATCCCGAACCCGCGCTTGGCGTAGCCGCCAAGCGGAGACACGCGTACGCGGACTGTTAGGATGTGCCGCTCCCCGGTAGTAATGCCGCGCGGCGCCGGCGGAACTCCTCCACGCCTGCCCGCAGCGGGTCCAACGCTTCGGCGGGTAGGAGCCGGAAGACGCTTCTAACAGGTCGGCGAGGTCTGGGGATAAGGAGTTGATCCCGCCGAGCTCCGCCTCATTACTCTACCCCACTCCGGTTCCCTAACCGGAGTGGGGCGTCGCGGAACTTCGGGCAGTTCATACGTCTGA
>JADDPU010000115.1 GCA_016781725.1 Rubrobacter sp.
GTCAGGGCGCACCACCTGCAGATCGCGGAGAAGTGGTTCGACAAGTACGGCGAGTTCACGGTCTTCATCTCCCGCTGCCTGCCCGTGGTTCGCACCTTTATCTCGTTCCCAGCGGGGACGGCCAGGATGAACTTCGCCAAGTTCAGCTTCTACACGCTTCTGGGGTGCATCCCTTGGGTCTTCGCGCTCACGTACTTCGGGTACGTGCTCGGGGAGAACTGGGAGACGATCGGGGACTACCTGCACTACCTTGACTACGCGGTGGCGGTGGCCGTACTGGCCGGTCTGGTCTACCTGTTCTGGCGCTGGAGGAGGTCCCGCTCCCTCCCTTAGGGCGCTACCACCGGCGCTCCGCTAGAATGGGCCGGTGGACTACCTTCAGCTACTGCTCCTCGGGCTTATCGGGGTCGCGGGGGGGATCCTTTCGGGGCTCGTCGGGGTCGGCGGCGGGATCGTCTTCGTGCCCGGGCTGGTGTACGCGGGCGGGTGGGAGATCAAAGAGGCCGTCGCCGCGAGCCTGGTGATCATAGTCTTCAGCTCCCTCTCGGGCACGCTGCGCAACGCCAGGAGCGAGGACCCCGTGAACTGGCGGGTGGCCGGCCTGCTCTCGCTGACCGTCGCGCCTTCGTCCCTGATCGGGGTCTTTATAAGCAACGTCTCCCCCGAGATCGTAGTGAAGGTAGCCTTCGCCGTGCTGCTCCTGGCCCTCGCCTATCCGACGGCCCGCGGCAGGGGCGAGTACGGCGCGGACCGCAAGGACATCCCGCTCCCGCTGGTCTTTGTGGCCGGGGTCTTTATAGGCTCGCTCTCCGGGCTCGTGGGGGTCGGGGGCGGGGTGATGATGGTTCCCCTGATGGTCCTCGGGATGGGGCTCACGACGAAGGGGGCGGTCTCGACGAGCCTCGCGGTGGTGATGTTCACGGGCATCATCGGGGCCGCAGGCTACGTCGCTACCGGCTTCAGAGACCCGCAGGACCTCTTGGGCCTGCCGCCGCTTATCGTGGGCTCGATGGTCGGGGCTCCCCTCGGGGTACGCCTGCGCGACAGGCTGCCTTCCGGCGTCATAAGGGTCATCTTCGGCGCGTTCATGGTGATAGTGGCCCTCCGCCTGCTCGGCGAGGCGTTCGGCGTCTTCTAGAGCTACCCGTTCGAGAAACCGCGGCTTCGGCAGCAAGGTTGCCGGGATGCAAACCGGTTTGCGTCCCGGCGGGCGAGGTAGTCGGGTCACGGACCCGACTGATCCGAAAAAAGCCTTAGGGGCTCCAAAAAACGGGTCAGAGTCGTGCCGGTGCGTTATGCTAGGGGGCTCATGTCCGAGAACCCCTATTACCAGGATCAGCAGTTCGAGACCTCGGGTCGCAGGCGCGTCCGCAAG
>JADDPU010000455.1 GCA_016781725.1 Rubrobacter sp.
CGCTAACGCCCTTCCCGACTACTCTGCAGGCTAACTTCGGCGCTCACGGCTAGTGTACACGCCTCGGTAGGGTCCGGCGCGCCCGAGGAACATCTCGTGTGAGACCGGGGATGTGGGAGGGGTCTACTGCACCGCCTTGAAGAAATTAACCCGGCCTTTCGACCAGTAGGTACCGGTGCCGCTGATCTGTTCGGCGCTCTCCTCTATCTTGGTCCGGACGCAGCTCGCGCTCGAGCAGGACCTATCCGTTGCCCGCACGAGGCCCGCGAGCCCCGCCACGTGAGGCGTCGCCATGGAGGAGCCGCTCAGGGAGTCGTAGTTCTGCTTGTAGCCGTAGCGGGTGTTTAAGTACACCTTGCTATTCGGCGTCGTCGAGAGTATCTCCACGCCCGGCGCCGCCACGTCCACCCAGCTGCCGTAGGTCGAGAAGGAGGCCTTCCGGTCGGCCCTGTCCGTCGCCGCGACCGCTATGCAGTTGTCGTAGGCGGCCGGGTAGCTCTTTAGCGAGTTGCCGGTGTTGCCGGCAGAGCATGCCAGCACCGTCCCCTTGTTCCACGCGCGGTTCACGGCTCTCTCGATGGTCTTCGACTGTAGGAACCCGCCGAGGCTCAGGTTGATGGCGTCCGCGCCCTGGTTCACCGACCAGTCGATGGCGCTGGCTATCGCCGAGTAACTGCCGGTGCCGGAGGCGCCCAACGCCTTGGCCACGATCAGCTCGACGCTCCGCATGTCCCCGGCATCGCCGATGCTGTTCCAGTAGGCCCCGGCGACGCCGGTGCGGTTGTCGGAGAGCGCACCGATAGTGCCGGCAACGTGGGTGCCGTGCCCGCTGTCGTCGTTGGCGTTGTCGTCGCCGTTGATGAAGTCCTTCTGCGCGACGACGGCGGGCAGATCCTCGTGGTTGTTGTCGATGCCGGTGTCTATGACCGCGACCTTCACCGCGGCGTAGCCTTTCATCTCGCCCCAGGCACCATAGGCTTGAACCTTCCGCCAAGCCCACTGGTGCAAGTCGCCGTGCTTCGATGAGGTGTACTGAATCGTATTGTCGTAAGGATCATTTGGATCGTCGCTCGTGGTAGCTATGCCGTTCAGTTCCGCGTACTCGACGTTCGGGTTGCTGCGGTAGGCGGCGACCTTGGCTTTCTCTTGCCCTTTAGGCACGCGTAGCACCTGCACGTCGAGCCCCGGGATGGTTTCCCTCACCCGGCCGTGCAGCCGCCGATGGGTCTCGGCTTTGGCCCGGCCAAGAGTGCCGGGTTCGAACTTGACGAGGATCTCGCCCGGGACGAAGGCGCCTTTCGGATCGCCGAAGGAGGCAACTGGGGTGCCCTCCGCCGGCGATGGAGGGGCGGGCGGGTTCTGTTGAGCGAGTGATACCCCCGTA
>JADDPU010000300.1 GCA_016781725.1 Rubrobacter sp.
GATCAGAGCACGTCGGCCTGGAGCAGTTCGATCTGCTCGCCGTCGGGCCCCTCGCAGAACGAGTAGCGCACGGGCACGGGCGGGTCGCCCTCGAGCACGGTATCGGCGGGTTCCTGGGTGATGGTGCCGCCCGCGGCCCGCGCCCGCTCGGTGGCCGCCTCGCAGTCGTCGGTTCGTAGGGCGAAGTGGAGGAGGGAACCTTTTGGCTCCTCGCCGCTCCCGCCCGAGAAGAGCTCGATGTACGTGCCGTCGCCCGTGTCGAGCATGGCCACCGTCTGGTCCTCTTCGGGGAACGTCAGCACGTTCCGGAAGCCCAGGCCCTCGCAGTAGAAACGCAGGCTCCTGTCGAAGTCGGAGGCCTCGATGGCGATATGGTGCAGGCCGCCGCCCCCGAGCTTGAGGTTGTTACCGCGTCGCAAGATCAATCCCCCTAACCGAGCCCGTACCGGATCGCCGGGCGCCGGCGCACGTCTCTGGATCTGCCTGGTGGTTCGCCCTGTACCCCGCCGAACATCGGCCCGAGTACCCGCATCAAGAGCAGCGTTCCGGGCTCGTCTAGATTCGAAAACACTTCGGGAAGCCTGTCAGGTTGCGGCAGCCGTCCTCTGTGACGACTACCAGATCCTCGATGCGCACGCCCCCCACCATCGGGTCATAGACGCCGGGCTCGACCGAGACGACGTCGCCTGGGATAAGCTCGTCGTCTGAGAGGGAGACTCGGGGGGCCTCGTGGATCTCCAGCCCCACCCCGTGCCCCGTGCCGTGGAAGAAGCCCTCGGTGAGCGGCTTGCCCGGCTCCTGATCGTGGACGTTGGTCTTGTAGCCAGCCTCGTGCAGGATGTCGGCCACCCTTCGGTGGACCTCTCTACCGTTGACGCCGGCCTTTATCATCGAGAGGGCGGCCTCCTGGCTCTCGAGGACGGCGTCGTACATCTCCTGCAGCCCGTCGTTAGGTTCACCCTTGACGAAGGTGCGGGTCATGTCTGAGTAGTAGCGGGTCGAGAGGTCCATGGGGAAGATGTCGACGATGATCGACTCCCCGGCCTTGAGGGGTCCGTGACCGCGCTCGTGCGGGTCGGCGCCCTGCGGGCCGCCGGCGGCTATGGTGCCGTGCGCGGCGCAGCCGCGCCTGAGGAGCTCGACGTCTATCTCGGAGCGCAGCACTTCGCTCGTGAGGGGATCGCCACGCCAGTTGAGGGTGCCATCCCCACCGACCTCGGACTCGTCGAGGATCGCGACGGCGTGGGCGCAGGCCGCCTCGACGGCGTCCTGGGTCTTTTCGATGTGGGAGATCTCCTCTTCGGTCTTGGCGCGGCGCAGACCTTCGAAGAGCCTCGCGTCGGGGGTGAGCGTCACGCCGCGGGCCCGCAACTCGTCGGCGTAGACGACGCCGAAGCCCGGCGGGACGGCGATGGGGGAGCCCGTGGCGCCAAGCCTCTCGAGCAGGTTGGCCACCGCGGCGGCGTAGGCTTTGTCGCCGCTCTTGAGCTCGCGGGAGAGCCTGGTTATCTCGAGCTCCTCGTAGGAGAGCAGCTCGTCCACGGGCGCCTCCTTGGCGGCCCGCCCGTACTCCAGGGAGGAGACCGCGAGGTACCTCTTGCCTGCAACGCGCAGGCATATCACGGCGTCCGGCGCGAGAAACCCCGAGAGGCGGTACGCGTCGGCGTCGTGCTCAGGGGCCCCGATAACTAGGAGGTTCCGTTCTTCGTGTTCGCCCATGCCCGTCCCCTTCCGTAGAATACGCTCGCCCTGGCGCACCATTCTACTACCGGCCAGGACGAACCCGCCGGTGTACTCGGATATAATCGGGCGCGGGATGGCGGAGAGACGAGACATGCACAGCAGGGTGGAGGAGGCGCTGGACAAGGTGCGTCCGGCGCTCAGGGCCGACGGGGGCGACGCCAGGGTCGTGGCCTGCGACGAGGAGAGCGGCCACGTCAGCATCCAGATGCTCGGCGCCTGCAAGGGATGCCCGCTCTCACAGCTCGACTTCGTCTACGCCATCGAAAGCCTCATCCGGCGCGAGGTCCCGGACGTGCGCGAGATCGCCGCGGTATAGGCATCAGGCTTCAGGTAGCCCCGGCAGAGCCCACAAAGACCACGGTATATTCTGCGAGCCCTGAATCAGGGTGCGGGGTGTGCTACAGACGTAGGCTAGCCACTGAGAACCTGACGGCTGAAACCTGTGGCCTGGTTATTGCCTCTCTTGGGGGGCGGCGCGCAGGGCGCCGGGCGGGAGGGCTCTGCGCGCCTCCGTGAGCGAATCTATGGCCTTTTTGCGGGAGCGGCGCAGCTTCATGCGCCTGAGGAAGGAGGCGTTCGGGAGCGCCTCGTTGGTGAGGTGGGTCAGGGTGATCATGTCGTTCGCGCAAGCCCTGTAGCCGAGGGCGCACATCTCGACGCGCACCTCGTCCGAGGGGCTCTCTTCGAGGGCGCGCCGGATCTCCTCGGCGCGCTCGACTATGGAGCGGGAGAGTTCCTCCGGGGTGTCGGTAGCGGGTTGACGGGGCCTGTAGCTCGCGATCGCCTCGGGCGAGAGCCTGCGCGCGAGTCCCCGCCGGAGCGAGTTCTCGAACCTGCGGTGCGCGAAGAGCGCGGCCGCGAGCGTCAGCGGGACGACGAGAGAGAGGAGCAGCACCGGCGCGTCCGGCGCCACCGCGGGGAGCGCGGCGAGGGCGGCGATCTCGACCGCCAGTATCGACGCTACGTAGAACTTGAACATCCCTTGCGGCACCTCTCCGCCACCACCATCGAGGGGTCTAAGTCTATGTTTCACCCGGCGGTTTCGCAAGCGCCGAACGGGCTGCCTGTATAATCTTTCGGATGCCGCCAAAGAGAGCCCCCGAGTTCAGCCTGCAAAGCCCGCTGGCGAGCGCGCTCGCGGTGATCCGGGGCGTCCTCTTCTCCCCCAGAAGCTTCTACCGCGACTTCAAGGCCGAGGGCCCGCTCAAGGAACCGGCGCTCTTCGTCTTGCTCGTCGGCGTGCTCACGGGATCTCTCGGCGCCGGGGTAGCCCTCGCCTCCAACCTGTTTTTCGGGCAGCTCGGCGCCGGGGACGTGCGGTCGGCGGTGCTCGAAGGCCTCCTCTTCGCGCTGCTCTCGCCGGTATTCGTGGGGATAGCCGCAGGGTTCTACCTTCTCGCCATCAAGACCTTCGTCGGCAAGGTCGGGAGCTTGGAGGAGGTGTACCGTATCGCTGCCTACGCCTTCGGCGCGCTGGTGCTGTTCTGGATCCCCATAGTCGGCGCCTTCGCCGTGACTTACGCCTTTATGGTCCTGATGGGGATCGGCATCCACAGCGTCTACCGGACCTCCTTCATTACTACCGTCGTCGTCGCCCTTGCGGGCTTCGTGCCGGTCGCGACGGCCTTGATCTTCGTCACCACCCTCGGTTAGGCCGCCCGGAGAGCGCCGCGTACTCTCGCAAGTCTCTCTCCGCCCGCCGGCGCAGCCCTTCGGGCGCCAGCCCCAACTTCCCACTCGGGTCTCGCCCGTAACGCTCGACGAGCAACCTGTGCGAGATCGTCAAGTACGCCCGCCGCATCGTTAGCTCCGCGGGCACGGTCATCTCCCGCGGGAAGACGCGGTAGGCGGCGTCCTCCCGCAGCCCCAAGGCCGGCGGCCTCATCCCCCGCTGCCTCCCGGCCGCGAGCCGCCGCTCCCACCGCCCCCGCAAGGACCGCATCTCCTCCGTGTCGGGGGCGACGTTGAGGGGGCCCGTCTCGAACGGGTCCTCGGGCGTGAAGCCGAAGGACTCTTCGAAGAGGCGGCACACCTTGCTGGCACCCCGCCTCAGCAGGTACTCGTACTCGCTCCTGAGCAGGACGAGCTGGGCGTCATAGTAGGCGCCCAGGCCTTCCCGGGCCGGACGCCCCGCATCGAGCCCGCGACCCGCCAGCTTCTCCCGGATGATCCCGACCCGCCTCCGCAGCCTCGCGCGTTGCCCTAAGAACAGACCGCCGCCAGACAGGAGACCGGCCGCCACCGGTATCCCCGCGGCGAAAGGCCCGGCCCACGCCGTCCCGAACAACGGCGCCGAGAGCAGCACCAAAGCCCCGGCGACGCAGACTACCGTGAAGCCTAGCTTCGTCGCCCGCTGCCCACCGCCCGCGGCCTCGGAGTACAGCCGTCCAAGCTCGTACCACAGCGCGAGGGTCTCTTCGTCGGGTGCGGCGGGTGTGCGCGGACGTTGCACACGCTCTATTCTACCCACCGTGACCCTCCAAACCCCTGCCCTCGCCCGCGCGCTGACCAACGCGCTCAACCCCTTCTTCATCTTTACGGCCCTCTACGCCATCGTCGCCTTCGCGGAGGACAGCCCGGGTGAGGCGGTCCTCTACCTGGCGCTCGAGCTGGTCGCGGCGGGGGCCGTGGCCGGGTACGTGCTCTTTATGCGGCGCCGCTCGCGGGTTGGGGACTTCTGGATTACGGCGCGCGCCGAACGGCTCACGCCGGCCCTGTTCCTGCTCGCCGCCTTCGTGGCACTCCTCGTCGCTTTAGCGCTCCTGGACGCCCCGCGGGCCCTCTTCCTGCTGACCCTCTCGATGGGTTTGGCGAGCGCGACGGTAGCCCTGCTCACGCTCGTATGGAAGGCGAGCGCCCACTGCACCGTCGCGGGCCACGCCGCCACCGCGGGCCTCCTGCTACTGGGTCCCCTCGGCTTCCTTTTCCTTCTGGTGCTCCCGCTCGTAGTTTGGTCGCGGGTCGCGCCCAAAGCGCACACCCTGCCGCAGGCGCTCGCGGGGGCGGCGGTCGGGGTCGGGTTCGCGGTTCCGTTCCTGGCCTGAGCCTCTTGGGCGAGCGTCCTGGCATCCTCGTTACGTTTGGTGCTATCATGGTTCCCGGTGGAAAGGATTAGCCCGCTTTTGGGAAGCGGGCCGGGAAGGAGGGAGCGCTCGTCATGCCTACCTACATAGCCTTGATGAACTGGACCGACCAAGGCATAAAGAGTGCCAAGGAAACCGTGCAGCGCCGCGATCAGGCCGATGCGCTAGCCCAAAAGTATGGGGCGAGCATCGAGCAGGTCTACTGGACCGTTGGCCCCTATGACCTCGTCTCTATACTCCAGGCCCCCGACGAGGAGAGCGCCACCGCGATGTTGCTAGAGCTTGGCTCTGCCGGCAACTTGAGGACCGTGACGCTTCGGGCCTACGACCGCGAGGAGATGTCGGGGATCATCCAAAGACTCGGCTGAGATCACGAACCCATCGGGCCGGAGCTGTTCGATGCTCCGGTCCTTCCTTTTGCCCGCGTTCACGCCAGCGGGCAGAGG
>JADDPU010000071.1 GCA_016781725.1 Rubrobacter sp.
GCGCGACTACGAGGAGCGTACCAAGCGTCGCGACACGCTCCTGGAGCAACTCGATAGCAAGATAAGGGGCGGCTTGTAAGCTCGAAAGTAACCTGAGAAGTAGACCCACGAAAATCGACGACCCTAAGCGGCTTCTAATGAGCCGGCGCCAAAGAGACACGAGGCCGGGCCCTTGTTTATCTGAACTTCCGAGAACCCTACAGGCGAAGTTCCGAGAACACGGCACTGCCCCGGTCCGATGGGCGGGGAGAGGATAACACTTCTCCCGGTCTGTACGAGATCCTACCGTAGTAAGCTGGAGGTCGCCCTAGCGAAGGTGGGGGCAGGAGGAGCAGGGATGGACAGCGAACACGCGAGGGGCGGCGAACACCCCAAAATAATCGGCCCACCCAGCCCCGAGCACAAACTGCAGACGATTCTCGAGGCCGTCGGAAAGACGGTAGCGGCTATAGAGTACGGGGAGGTCGAGTCAAGCCGGGGGATGCACGAGGCCGAGGCCGTAGTCTTCCACTTTACCGACGGCACTGCCCTCGCCATCGAGATCGGCTCCAACGCCAGGGACCTCTCCGCGTCCCGAGACCTCACCCCGCCGGACGTCCACACGGACCTGATGCCTTTCTGGTCACACCGTGTGCGCCCCAACGACTGACACGGACATCACAGGCGCGAGATTTGCTTCTAAGGGCCTGCGCGGCCTCTCCGGCAAGAGAACCAAAACCCTGCGACACCACCTGGAGAGTGCGCATGCCGCGGCGGAGGCGGCGCTCATCGAAGCTAGGCGATGGGTGAGGCTGAACGAGGAGTGGCAGGAGAGGCAGCGCTGCTCGTGGAGGCGATGTATGTTCGGAGGTTGACCGTGGACGATAAGGCCAGGCAGTTATTGAGGGTGATGAGGGAGCAGATAGGGGACCACTCGGCGAGCCGTACCGTGGACGCGGAGGCTGCGGCGAACAATCTTGGCATGGACAGCGGCACGCGCGATTTCGACCGGCACCTACACGATCTGGTACGGGCCGGATACCTGGAGCCGGACCCGAACTCCGCTGCATCGACCGAGCAGAGGATGTACCGGATCACTTTTTCGGGGATATACGCCGCGGACAACCATTAGCACTGGCCCGCCGGCGGGTGCAAGCCGGGATCCCGACCAAGCGGCCCGGGCCTTTCCTCTGGGCGACGTTCGCAGAGTTCGTCTTCTACGAGCTTCGGTGAAGGCCCGGTCGCCTGACGCCCATGAGCATACAAGCCCTTTCTAGAGCGAGCCCTACCGCGTTGGGCCCCAGGGCCGCCGAGAGTCCTCTCCTCGGCTACAACGACGTCTAAGGCGGCTTTGGAGTGCCCTGGAACATATGGCTCGGGGCCGGCAGAGGAATAAGG
>JADDPU010000588.1 GCA_016781725.1 Rubrobacter sp.
ATCGTGGATCAGGTTCGGCACGCGGTCGAGGTTGGGGGTATCGGGCCTGGTGAGCGTCTACCGACGGTGCGCGGTCTGGCTGAGGAGCTCGCGATCGCGCCGAACACCATCGTCAAGGCTTACGGCGAGTTGCAGCGCGCGGGTTTCGTGGAGAGCCGGCCCGGCGTTGGGACGGTGGTGGCCGAGGGGGTGGGAGAGGTGGCGCGCGAGCGGCGGGTGGCTGACGTCTTCGAGCGGCTGCGGGTTCTCGTGCGGGATGCGGCGGCGCTGGGCATCAGCGAGGACGAGCTCTGGGCCGGCCTGGACTCCGAGTACGAGCGCATACCACGGAGCGGTGAGGGAGAGGAGCGGGCATGAGGACGGATACGCTGGCGAGAGGGGGGGCTGCGGTGTCGGATGGTGGTCGGGCGGCGATCGAGATCCAAGACCTCATCGTCAGCTACGGGCGCAGGCGGGCGGTCGACGGGTTGAGCCTGACGGTCCCTGTCGGGTCGGTCTACGGGTTCCTGGGGCCAAATGGCGCCGGCAAGACGACGACCATCAAGACGTTGCTCGGCTTCCGGAAGCCCGACGGCGGTAGCGCCAGGGTGCTCGGCTACGATGTGGTGTCGGAGAGCCTTGAGGTGCGGGCTCGGGTCGGGTTCGCGAGCGAGGTCAACAGCCTCTACGAGGGGATGACCGTGCCGAGGATCTGCCGGTTCTGCCGCGACGTGAGCCGGAGTTGGGACCAGGATCTCGTAGACAGGTACCTCGGTGTCTTCGGCGTGCCCGCGCAGACCAAGGTGCGCAAGCTCTCCAAGGGGCAGAAGGCGCAGCTTCAGCTCTGTCTAGCGCTCGGGAGCGACCCCGAGGTCCTGATCCTGGACGAGCCGACCTCGGGCCTCGACCCCGTAGCCCGCCGAGCCTTCCTCAAGGTGCTCGTCGGCGACGTGGCAGCCGAGGGCAGGACCGTCTTCTTCTCCACCCACCTCCTCTCCGACATAGAGGCCGTCGCCGACACGGTCGGGATCATAAAGGGCGGCAAGCTCCTGGTGAGCGACGAGATCGACGCCCTGCGCGAGACCCACAAGGTCTTCAGGCTCGTCTACGCCGAGACGCCGCCGGACGAGGAGGTGAGGGCGCTCCGCGATCTTCCCGGCGTGCGGGGGATGGAGCGGGAGGGCCGCGGCGTCAGGCTCAGGGTTCGGGGTGACGTCGGGGCCGTGGAGCGCTCGTTGCGGGACCGGCCCTACCAGGTGCTCGACGTGGACACGGCCGGCATGAGCCTCGAAGACATCTTCGTCGCGTACGTGGAGGAGGGCCGATGATCGCGAAAGAGCTAAGGAACGTATGGTGGATGCTGATCGTCGGCGCGCTGATCTTCCTCCCCACCCTGGCGAGCGGGCCCACGCCGTATGCGCAACTCGTGGAGATAGCGAAGAGCGAGCCCGAGCTGCTCGCGTTACAGGTCCCGTCCATATACGAGCAAGACACGAAGATACCCGAAGACCCCGTGATCTTTGCCGCAGAAGAGATGGCGTTGTTCTTTGGCGGGGTAGGCAAAACGTTTCTCATCCCTGTCGCCGCCGTTCTCGGGATAGGCCTGATCTCCGCGGAAGCCGGTCGGGACACCATCTACTTTCTCCTGTCGAGGCCGATCAGCCGCACCCACGTGCTCCTGGCGAAGTATGCGGCCGGGGCGTTGGCCCTGCTGGGGGTCGCCGTTCTTTTCGGCGTGGGACTCATCGTGTCCGCCGGTGCGAGGGGTTATCCCATGGATCACCTGAACCCAATAGGTATAGCGCTCTCGATCCTGTTGTTGTGGCTAGGGTCCCTCTCCGTTTTCGGGTTGGCCCTGGCTCTATCGGTAGTGCTGAAGAACTTGATCTGGTCCGCGGTAGCCATATTGGCGCTACTGGCGTTGACATGGTCTCTCTCGAATCTGCTATTGGGGTTCTGGATGAACTACTTTCTGGACGACCACGAAGCACTCGGTCTGAGCGCTGAGGTAGTCCAGAGAGCGATGTTCCCCTACTACTGGTCTAGCAAGAGTCTGTTTCTTGGTCGATCCCTCGCATCGACGAACTTCGCGTTTTGCCTGATAACCGCGGTGTTGCCGCTCCTGGCCGCGTTGTGGTCGTTCAACCGCAAGGCCTATTAAGGAGGACCTCGATGGTCGCTAAAGAGTGGCGCGACGCGCGATGGAAGCTCCTCGTTGCGGCAGTGCCGGTAGTGCTGCTCATCTTCTTGCTCTCACCCTACGAAGAGTTCGTTGAGGAAGCAAGCCGCATGCCCGCGGAGGACCCGGTAGAGAGCGCCCTGCGGGACTTGAGCGATCTCTACTACATGGGCGGGTTCTTCGTTCTGCTCCCGCTGGCGGCCTTGCTAGGGGCGGCTTCGATCTCGGGTGAGGTCAGCAACGGGACCATCCTGCTACTTCTGTCCAGGCCGGTGGGCCGGACTCGCCTGCTGCTCACCAAGTACGTGGTCTGTGCGGGTACCCTCCTGCTCGCTGCCGTAATGGGCAAGGCTCTCCTCATCGGCGCGGCCGCCGTACGCGAATACCCTTTGGGAGAGCTGAGGATTTTGGAGGCGGTGATTTCGGTGCTCGTGTTGTGGCTGGGTGTACTCTCCGTTCTGGGGATTGCGTTGGTAGTCTCGATACTCTGTAGGAGCGTTACAACAAGCGTCGTGGCCTGCGCGTCGTCTTTGTTGTTCGTCTTTGCACTGCCGTGGTACGTAGTGGACCTTACGATTCGTCTCCAAAACGATCCGATGAGCCTTCCTTATGTGTTGCCCGAACGGGTCGCGCTCCTAACCTACTGGATGCCCGCCTATTATTACTATGGCGATCTACGCAGCACTTCCGTAGGCATCGGGGGCTTTACGACCACGAACTTTCTCGTATGCTTGATCGCTGCCGCGCTGCCACTCCTCGCCGCGCTGTGGCTGTTTCGGCGGAAGGCGTATTGAGCCAACGGAGACGGTAGACTCTGGCTCGCTTTGCGTGATCCGGTACGACAAAGTGAAGAACGCAAAGAGGCTAACGTCTCCGATTCTGATGGACGCTTCGCGCCCAGTCCCACAGGACCACTCCACCTCGGTAACCTGCGGACTGCGCTTCTGGCATGGCTGTTCGCCCGCTCGGCCGGGGCACGTTTCCTGGTGCGCGTGGAGGACCTCGACCGCTCGCGTGTCCGGCCTGGGGTAGAGGAGGCCCAGCTCGCCGACCTCAGAGCATTAGGGCTTGACTGGGACGGACCCGTCGTGCGCCAGTCGGAGCGGATGGCGCTGTACGAGGAAGCGATAGCCAACCTCGATTACGAAGGTTTGCTCTACCCCTGTTACTGTACGCGGGCGGAGATCCGGGCCGCCGCCTCCGCGCCACACGGGATCTCAGAAGCCGACCGCTATCCCGGAACCTGCCGCGAACTGACGGCGGCAGAACGCGCCGAACGCGAGGCCGCAGGGCGTCCCCCCGCCCTGCGGGTTAGGGCTGAGGGTGTTCGAGTAGCCTTCGAGGACCGTCTTCTCGGACGCTTCGAGGGGGAGACCGACGACTTCGTCGTACGCCGCAACGACGGCACGCCCGCCTACCAGCTCGCCGTGGTAGTCGACGACGCCGCGCAAGGGATCGGCGAGGTGGTGCGGGGCGCGGACCTCGTGGACTCGACCCCACGCCAGCTGCTGCTCGCCCGCCTGCTCGGCCTGCCGGAGCCCCGCTACGCCCACGTCCCGCTCGTCCTCGGCCCTGACGAACGCCGCCTCGCCAAGCGCCACGGAGCCGTGACGCTTGCCGACCGGGCGGCCCGGGGCGAGGGACCGGGCGAGGTCCGCGCCTGGATGGCCCGCTCCCTGGGGTTGGCGGAGGAGGGGGAGAGCCCGACCATGCAGGACCTGCTCGCGCGCTTCGACCCCGAGCGCTTGCCCCGGGGGCCGACCATCTGGGCCCCCGGGCCTGCGGTCTGAGGGCCGCACTATGGTAACTTTCGTGTGCGCCAACCCGACGGCGCCCGAGACGTGGCGGTGAGAGGAGATTCGATGGACGTATCCCAGAAGTTCGACGGACTGCGGTCGGAGATTGAGGATCGCTTCGCGGAGGAGATCGTAGCCCTTCGCCGCGACATCCACCGCGAGCCCGAGCTTGGCTTCGACACCAAGAAGACCGCCCAAAAGGTCCTCGCCGCCCTCGATGGCCTGCCCCTCGAAGTAGAGACCGGCATCGCCGAGAACGGGATCGTCGCGACATTGCACGGAGAAGGCGAAGGTCCGACGGTCGCGCTGCGGGCCGACATGGACGCGCTCCCGATACGGGAGGAGACAGGGCTGCCCTTCGCGTCGGAGGCCGAGGGGAAGATGCACGCCTGCGGCCACGACGGGCACACTAGCATGCTCGTCGGCGCGGCCCACGCCCTCTCGCAGGATTCCGTGCGCGGGCGGTTGAACGGGACCGTGAAGTTCGTCTTCCAACCCGCCGAGGAGGGCGGCGGAGGGGGCCGCGTCATGGTCGAGGAGGGGGTGGCCGAGGGGGTGGACTCCATCTTCGCGCTGCACCTGTGGCCCGGGCTGCCTTTCGGGACGGTGGCGACCAAGGCCGGTCCGATCATGGCCGCTGCCGACGGCTTCGAGATGGAGATCAGGGGCTCCGGCGGGCACGGCGCGATGCCGCACCTGACAGCGGACGCCGTAGTCATCGCAGCACAGGTAGTCACGGCCCTCCAGACGGTAGTCTCGCGCGAGGTCGACCCGGTTGAGCCCGCGGTCCTTACGATCGGGGAGATCGGGGCAGGGACCGCCTTCAACATCATCCCCGAGAAGGCCAGGATCGGGGGCACGGTCCGCACCCTGAACGCCGACCTCAGGGAGAGGATGCCAGAGCGTATAGAGGAAGTCGCCCGCGGCGTCGCCCAAGGGATGCGTGGCGACGTACGGCTGGACTACAACTTCTCCTACCCCGTCACGCTAAACGACGTCAGGGCCGCGGAACGCGCCCTTGGCGTGGCCGGAGACCTCTTCGGCGAGGGGTCCGTCCTGGAGCTGCGGAACCCCTCGATGGGCGGAGAGGACTTCGCTTTCTTTTTGGAGAAGGTGCCTGGCGCCTTCGTCTGGCTCGGCGTCGGGGAGGAAGTCTCGGGGTTGCACACGCCCCGGTTCGCCTTCGACGAGGAGATACTGCCGCGCGGGTCGGCCCTGCTCGCCGCGCTCGCCCTGGAGTCGCTCTCCAGATAACCCCCGAAGGCCCTCTCCGAACCTCACCGAAAAAGTT
>JADDPU010000150.1 GCA_016781725.1 Rubrobacter sp.
AAAACCCTTGAAGCCTTCAACTCCCGCCTGCGAGACGAGACGGAGCTGGACACCCTGAGCAGCGACGTGATAGGGGTGGTGAGGGAGACTATGCAACCCGAGCACGCCTCCCTGTGGCTGCGCTCCGAAGCTCCCTACAGCGGCGAGGGGGAAGCCTAGCGGCCCCTCGCTCGCCCGGGTGTGTGAAAGCGGGATTTTCCGAGATGCCTCTACGGGGCCCGCATACGCCGAGCGCGGGTGCCCTGCTTATGCCAGGTCTAGAAATCGTGACGCATGAGGCTCCTTAGAAACCCCACTCCTGGATGAGCCGGTCGCGGAAGACGTCCTGGTCCCCCTGGCCGACGTTCGCCGTCTCCAGGTGGTCTATGACCTCGACTACCGTCCGGTCGGTCGCGGCCATGCGCTCGGCGAGGGTGCGGCCGATCTCGTAGACCAGCTTGCAGGCGGCCGGGGAGTCGGCGTCGAGCATCTCCAGCAGCCGGTCCCGCTCTATGCCGTGCGCCTCGACCCTGGAGCTCGCCTCGACGCTCGCGGCGGCCCGGGGCTCGGTGAGGAGGCCCATCTCGCCCACGACGCTTGGCGCCTCTATGGTGGCGAGGTGCTGGCGGCGGCGGGGGGAGACCCTCTTGTAAACCTCGACGGTGCCCGAGGTGATCACGTAGAGCCGCTCCTCGGGGCCGCCCTCCTCGAAGATCACCTCCCCAGCCTCGAAGCTCGCCGGCTCGAGCAGATCTTCGAGCTCGGCCCGCTCCTCGGCGTCGAGGTGCTTGAAGATCGGCACGTCTCTAAGGTCCGGCATCTGTGGCTCCTCTACACTGACCAGTCCGTGATAAGCCTGTCGCGGAAGGCCTCAACGTCGGTCTCTCCCCGGCTCTCCAGCTCCCGGATCGCCCGGGCTACCTCCTCGTCCAACCGCGTGAGCCTGCGGGCGAGGGTGCGGGCGATGCGGTACGAGAGCTTGAAGGCACCGGGCCTTCCCTCGGCGACCATGCGCCGGAAGACTGCGCGCGGGACCTTTATGGCCTCGACCCCGCCGACCGCCCGCACGGTAGCCGACGCCCCGCTCTCTCCCAACAGCCCCCTCTCCCCGACTACCGTCCTCCCGTCCGCCGCGTCTATCTCGGCGAGGAGCCTGCTCCGGCCTCCGGGGAGGCTCTTCCTGACCTCGACCCTGCCGGACGTAAGGACGAATAGGCCGTCTGGCGCTCCCCCCTCCTCGATGATGTCCTCCCCAGCCCCGAACGAGACGAACTCCGAAGCCTCGGCGAACTCCTCCCGCTCCTCCTCGGTCAGAAACTCGAAGAACCTGACACCCCGCAACCCCTCGTCCACCTCGACCCCTTCGACTCCGAAGCCTCCCACTCCGGATTATATGCC
>JADDPU010000610.1 GCA_016781725.1 Rubrobacter sp.
CTTTCGGGGAGGGCAGCGGGGGCTTTGAGCGTTCGCAAAGAGCAGTCTAGGGGTATCGTTCCTGCGGAGGGCAACTTCGAGGAGCACCCGTACTTTCGGGTCGGCGATCGGAACGCCGGGACGGGGATCATGCACTTCGAGAACGAGCTTCGCACGCGGGATGGGAACGTGATGCAGCAGTCGTGGGTCGTGCGAGCGGCGCACGGGAGGGGGTTACCTGGACGCTACGACCAGGACGTGTACGTAGCGCTCATGCAGCTTATCGATGCGAAGGGGCTGCCGCCGGATGGTTGGGTAAGCTTCTCGGTCTACGAGCTCGTCGAGCTCATGGGCAAGCGCCACTCGGGGCGCGAGTATAGGCAGGTGAGGGAGTCTTTACAGAGGCTCGCCACGACCAGCGTGGAGAGCAAGAACGCCTTCTACCACAAGGGGAGGAAGGCCTACATCAGCGACACTTTCAGCCTGCTCACCGAGGTGAAGCTCGCCGAGTACGAGGGGATCGCCGGCGAGCGCAAGGACCGCAACCGCGTGCACCTGAGCCAGTACTTCGTCGACTCCTACAGGGCCAACTACCTCAAGCACATCGACGCGAGGTTCTACTGGTCGCTCTCGAGCCCCATAGCGAAGCGGCTCTACCGCCTCGTGGACAAGAAGCGCGGCGGGAGGAGGTCGTGGGAGGTGGAGCTCTTCTCGCTGAAGGCGAGGATCCCCTTGAGCGACTACAAGTACGCCTCGAAGGTAAAGGAGAAGCTCGCCCCCGCCCACGATGAGCTGATCTCCAAGGGCTTTCTGAAGAGCGTCGCCTACCGCAAGAACGAAACCGGACAGGAGTACGCCGCCTACGAGATCACCGAAGACTTCCACGCCCGCAGGGCCGCCGTCGCCTCGCGCAGTCTCAGCACGGACGAGCTCTTCTGCGCGCAGCGCCTGCAGGCCGAGGGGATGGCCCGCGAGACGGCCGAGGAGCTCGTGGCCACGCACGGCACGGCCAGGGTCATGCACTACGTGGAGGCCCTCCCCCACCAGAAGAACATCCGCAACCCCGCCGGCTGGCTGAGGAAGGCCATAGAGAGCAACTACGAGCTGGACATGCCCCCAGCCCTCTTCGGCGCCTCCCAGGACGAGTTCCTACCCCCCGACCCCGAAACGCACCCGCCCGAGCTCTCCCTGGGGCAGGGGCCCGCCACGAACGGTTCTCCCCCACCCCCCACCGTTCCGCCGGAGCCAGACCCCGCTGCGGAGGAGCTCTGGGAGCGCGTCCTCGCCGACCTCGACGACAGCATAGACGGGACCTCCAGGCGGATCTGGTTCGACGCCCTGGTGCCCGTGGGCCTCGAGGACAGAGAGATAACGCTCC
>JADDPU010000551.1 GCA_016781725.1 Rubrobacter sp.
CCAAACCCGCTATAATCACGCCCCGTGACTTCGGAAGAGAACCCAAAACAGGGCGGGACCACCCCGAACACGGCACACGAGTCTAGCGCCCCTCCGGTAGCGCCAGCAGCTAGCAAATCCGGCTACCCGCCGGACGATGCGCCGGGGTCCATGGCCGTCGGGGCAGAGACGCAGGGCGGCGTCGAGGGCGCAGCCCAGGACGACACCTACGTGGCGCGGGTAGCCCGCGGGGCGGGGATCAGCACCGTGGGGCAGGGGACGGGCCGGGTGCTCGGGTACGCCACGCAGTCGGCGCTGGCGCGAGGCCTCGGAAGAGAATCGTTCGGCCTGTACACCTTGGGTGTCGCGGTAGTTACGGCGGCTCAGATCATCTCCCAGTTCGGGCTGGACAACGGCGTCGTCAGGTACGTCGCCCGCTACCGGGCCGAGGGGGATACGCAGCGGGTGCGCGGCACCATCCTGCAGTCCGTGGGGCTCACTTTCGCGTTCAGCCTCGTGGTCGCCGTGGCGATCTTCCTCGGGGCCGGCACCATAGCGGGTTTCTTCGATCCCGACCTCGAGCCCGTCGTGCGGGCTTTCGCCTTCGCCGTGCCTTTCTTCGCGCTGATGAGCATCCTCTGCTGGGCGACGCAGGGCTTCCAGACCGTCACCTACGCGACCTACACCCAGCAGATACTGCGCCCCCTCATCTACCTCTTGCTCGTGATCGGGGTCTACTTCGTGGGGGCGAGCCTCGTCGGGGTCGTCGTCGCTTACGCGGTCTCGATGGCCTTGGGCGTGCTCATAGGGCTGTTCTTTTTGCGGCGGCTCTTCCCGCCGCTCTTGGACTTCAGGGTTAGGCCCAAGTTCGAGACGCGGGCGCTCTTCGGCGTCTCGGTGCCGATGAGCGTCTCGCGGGCTACGCAGTACGCCAACAACTGGACGGCGATCCTGGTGCTCGGGCTCTTCCAGCCAGCGGGCGTCGTCGGCCTCTTCCAGGCCGCCTTCCGCACCGCCACCTTCGCCACGCTGGTCCGCTTCGCCTTCAACGGCATCTTCTCCCCGATCATCTCCAACCTCCACGCCCAGGGGAGCAGCGAGGACCTCGGCCGCCTCTACAAGGACGTCACGCGGTGGACCTTCACCGGGGCGTTCGCGATCTTCTTGCTCATAGTGCTCTTGACGAGCGAGATCCTGACGGTCTTCGGCGGAAAGGAGTACGCCGCCGGGGCGACCGCCCTGATCATCGTCGCCTTCGCGCAGCTCTTTAGCACCTCCGTCGGCCCGGCCAACAGGATGCTTGCTATGACGGGCAACCAGACTGTCCTGATGATCATCACGACAGTAGGCGCCCTCACCGGGGTGGCTGTGTGCTTCGCCCTGATTCCGGCTTTCGGCATGATCG
>JADDPU010000128.1 GCA_016781725.1 Rubrobacter sp.
CATTCAGCAGGCCGTCGAGGACGGCGCCACGGTCCCCGTCTACTACGAGGCCCGCGTGGCGAACCTGGAACTCGACGAGGCCGAGTTGCCGCACGTGGACCCGGACTTCGAGGAGGTCACCGAGGGCGAGGAGGTCGAGAGCAAGGAGAGGCTCAAGAGCAAGTGGGCCCGCCTGGAGGCCCTCGTCGGCGCGGAGGAGCGCATCGCGCGTGTTGCCGAGGATATCGTCGGGCACTTCGAAGAGCGCCTCGCGGCGATGGACGGCAAGGCCATGATCGTCTGCATGAGCCGCCGCATCTGCGTCGAGCTGTACGACGCGATCGCCGAGATCCGGCCGGGGTGGCACGACGAGAGCGACGATCAGGGCGAGATCAAGGTCGTGATGACCGGTTCCGCCTCAGACCCCCTGGGCTGGCAGCAGCACATCCGCAACAAGGCCCGCAGGGAGGCCCTCGCCCGCCGGCTCAAGGACCCCGACGATCCCCTCAAGATGGTGATCGTGCGCGACATGTGGCTCACCGGCTTCGACGCGCCGCCCTTGCACACCATGTACGTGGACAAACCCATGCGCGGCCACGGCCTGATGCAGGCGATAGCTCGCGTTAACCGCGTCTACAAAGACAAGCCGGGCGGCCTCGTCGTTGACTACCTCGGCATCGCCGAGCACCTCAGAGAAGCTCTCTCCAACTACACGGAGAGGGATCGCGACCAGGCCGGCATCCCGCAAGAGACAGCGGTAACCGTCATGCTCGAAAAATACGAGATCGTCGCAGCGATGCTGTACGACTACGACTATTCTGCCTACTTCGGCGGCGCTCCTGCAGCACGGTTGCAGGCCATACCGGGCGCGATGGAGCGTATCCTCTCGCAGGACCCAGAGAACGGCAAGAAGCGCTTCATGCAGGCGGTTACCGAGCTCTCGAAGGCCTTCGCCCTGGCTGTGCCCAACACGAGAGCACTCGCCATAAGGGACGACGTAGGCTTCTTCCAGGCGGTGAGGGCCGCCTTCGCGAAGACGACGACCACCGGGCGGACCACCGAGGACCTCGACCTTGCGGTCGGACAGCTCGTGTCTCGGTCTATCTCCTCCACGGAAGTTCTCGACATCTTCGCTGCTGCGGGCTTGCAGAGCCCCGATATCTCTATCCTCTCCGATGAGTTTCTCGAAGAGGTGCGTGATGCGCCCCAGAAGAACCTGGCAGTCGAGATGTTAGAGAAGCTCTTGAACGACCGGATCAAAGCGCGCTCGCGCAGGAACGTCGTCGAGGCTCGCTCTTTCTCCGAGATGCTCGAGCGGTCCGTGAACCAGTAGCGCAACCGCTCGCTCGAAACCGCGGAGGTAATACAGGAGCTCATAGCGCTCGCCAGACA
>JADDPU010000211.1 GCA_016781725.1 Rubrobacter sp.
GGTCATAACCTACGCCCACCTCGTCTTCGGGGAGCAGGCGCCCAAGTACTTCTCCATCCAGAAGGCCGAGGGGGTCTCGCTCTGGATCAGCCGTCCTTTGATCCTGTTCCGGTTGCTGTTCCGGCCCGTGGTCTGGCTCGTGAACGCCTCGACCAACTTCGTGTTGCGGCCTTGGGGCGTCAGGCTCGGCGAGGAGATGGAGGCCCACTCGGAGGAGGAGCTTCGGATCATGATCACCTCCTCCACGGCCTCCGGCATGCTCGAACCCGAGGAACGCGAATACCTCAACAACGTCTTCGAGTTCGGGGATCGGGTGGCGCGCGAGATCATGGTCCCGAGGCCCGACATAGAGGCGCTACCCTACGACGCGTCGCTCCCGGACCTGGCCGAGCGGGCGGCCTTCGGGCGCTACACGCGCTATCCCGTCTACGAGGAGGACCTAGACCACATCCTTGGCGCCGTGCACGTCAAGGACCTCTTCAGGGCGGCCAAGGAGGATCCTGAAGGCTTCGACCTTACGACCCTGATCCGGGAGTGCCTCGTCGTCCCCGAGACCAAGTCCATAGAGCAGATCCTGCGCGAGTTCCAACAACGCAAGCTCCAGATGGCGATCGTGATAGATGAGTGGGGCTCTGTAGAGGGGCTTATCACCATCGAGGACATCCTCGAGGAGATCGTCGGCGAGATCCAGGACGAGTTCGACGAGGGCGAGGCCGCCATCGAGCAGATCAGCGACGACCTCTACGCCGTGGACGGCCGTATCCCGATAACCGAGGTGAACGAGCACTTCAACCTCGACCTGCCCCACGAGGACTTCGACACCATCGGCGGCTTTATCCTTGGCTCCCTCGGACGCCCCCCTGAGGTCGGCGACACCGTCGAGGCCGACGGCGCCACCCTCAACGTAAAGAGCGTGGACGGCCCCCGCGTCTCCATGCTCACCCTCCAGCGGGACGGCGTTGCAAACCGCTGAGTACGAGCGAATCGTGCTGCAAGAACTCCGGCACATATTGATGCACCCCGCCGGGCAAGCCGAAAACCTGAAACGTCGGGGAGCGACCCACGAGGGTGTTCGGGTCGAGGAGGTACGGCTGGATGAGTCGGGGCCCGAGCACGAGATCGTGGTCCTGTTCCGGGATCTCGGGCGTCCAGGGTGCCTCTTCGGTTACAGGATAGAGGCCCTCGAGACCCCTGACGTACTGCACGAAAGAAGCAATCCCTACCGTAACCCGGCGTCGGCCCCGAGAGCCTGGGCGGAGAACGTTTGGGCCCTCTTCGAGGAGGAGGTCTTTGCCTCCGGCTACGGGCTGCCGAAGGACTGTTCTCCCGAGGGCATCATGTGGATATAGGGTGCATCCCGGGTGCGCGCCCGCT
>JADDPU010000492.1 GCA_016781725.1 Rubrobacter sp.
AGTTATGGACTTTCATGGGCGCGGCGGGGCGGTACTCGAAGAGGAGCAGGTGAGGCTCCTCACCCTCGTGGACATCTTCGAGCCACTCTCGCGGGAAGAGATAGAGGCGATCAGCTGGAAGCACCTCAACACCAGCGTCGAGCAGGGCGAGGTCTTCTTCACGCCCGTGGACCTGTGCGAGACGCTCTTCGTCCTCCAGAGGGGCCGGATACGGATCTACAGGGCCACCCCTGGGGGGCGCGAGTTTACGGTCGCCGTGTTGGAGAGCGGGACGGTCTTCGGGGAGATGGTGCTCACGGGCCAGCGCCTGAGGAACTGCTACGCCGAGGCGATCGAGGAGTCGGAGGTGTCCGCGATGTGCCGCGCCGACGTGGAGCGCCTCATCCTGGACAAACCCCGGGTCGGCCTGCAACTGGCGTACCTTTTGGGCGAGCGTCTGGCCGCGTACGAGACCCGCATGGGGGATATAGCCCTCAAGGAGGTCCCCGCCCGCCTGGCGGGCCTGATACTCTTGCTCATCGAGAACGAGGGCGTCAGGACGTCCGCGGGTTACAAGATCCCAACCCGCTACACCCACCAGCAACTCGGCAGCATGATCGGGGCCAACAGGGAGGCCGTGACCCGCGCCGTCGCCCGGCTCCGAGAGCTCGGCGCTCTGCGCGTGGAGCGGCGCTACATCCACGTCGAGGACATCGAGGCCTTGAACAGCGCGACCGAGGATGAGTTTTTCAGGGGGGCGTGAGCCGTACCTTCGCCCCCCGACGCTCTGCCCCTCCGAGGTCGGAGGCGAGCTTGTTGGCTTCGATCCGGCCGGTAGCGCCGGGACCCGACGAACGCTAGAGGAGGTCGAGTACCCGTGGAAGAAGGCTTGCTGCGGCAGTTGCAGAGAGAGGTCGAACGCCAGTGCCAGTTCGCGATGATCGCGCTGCAAGACATGGACGAAGCCTCGGCCAACAGCGACGGCAAGCTGTTCTGGTACTCCGTACAGGGACTGCTCGTCGCCGTGGAGACCGTCTCGCGTATGCTCTGGCCCCCGAACCCCGAGGCGGCCGCGCGGGGAGCGTTGCTCAGGAAGAACCTCGGCGTCGGCGAGGACTCACCCCTCAAGTCGCGGGCTTTCCTGGAACGCTTTCTCGGATACGACGAGAGCCTCCTGAACTGGTTCAAGTCCTCGGAACACCGCAGGTTCTTCGACTCCTACACGGAGCCGCTGGACGTGCTCGCCCAGACGCCGCCGGGGGACCGTTTCCGGGGGTACCAGCTGGAGAAAAACGCCCTCCTCTTTCACGGCGAGACTTACGAGCTCGCGCCGATCTCTCGCGCCGTAGAGGAGCTGCAGCGCAAGGCCGAAAACGAGATGCAGAAACCCCGCTTC
>JADDPU010000390.1 GCA_016781725.1 Rubrobacter sp.
AGGCCGGGATGCGCACCACGACTACCAGGTCTCGTAGGGGCCCGTGACGGAGTAGGCTTCGGTGACGCCGTCTATGCCGAGCATCGCCCGGGCTGCCTCCTTGACGCGCTCCCTCTCTGTCGTGACGAGCACGATCGCGGTTACCAAACCAACCCCTCCTTTACAGCCCAAACGTCACGGTCCCCGTGAGGGTGTTGTTGCCCAGGGTCTTCTCGTACTCTACAGGGCCGGCCTCGACGGTGACCCTGGCGGTCTCGTCCAGCTCGCCGGGTAGAAAGCCGCCAACCTGCACGGTGGCCGCACTTTTCGGCTCTATCCGCTCTATGGTAGCGCTCTTGGACTGGCGCTCGGCGCTCGTGTTGAGGATGACCTCGACATCGACTGCCGACTCCGGCGTCTCGCCGCCGTTGGCGACGGTCACGGCGAAGGTAGGCTCGTCGGCGCCGGTCAGGACCACGTTCCCGTTCGGGTATAGGGGTCTTCCGGCTACCCTCACCGATCGGACCTCGACGCCGTGCAGGGCGCCAGGGTCGCTGCGGGCCGTGGCGGCGACGGAGGCCACGTCGAAGCCCAAAGCGCCGTAGTCCATGAAGGGCCCGGGCTCCTCGAGGTAGCCCTGGTCGCGCGTCTGGCCGGCCCGCTGCAGGCCCTCCCTGACCTTCGGGATAAAGTGGTTAGCCACGATGCTGTCGCTCGTCCTGTAGTCCTCGACCGCCGCTCTCAACTCCTCGGTGAAGCCGCCAGCGTCCTCCGAGACTGCCTGCACCAGGCGCTCGGTCGCCCCGGACCTGACGCCGAGGGCGGTGATCAGGTAGTGGTGGGCGTCCTCGAACTCGGGGGGCACCTCCTCCTGCCCGAGCGCCTGCAGGTAGAACCGTTCGGACCGGTTCGCCACCTGGGAGAGGGCCTCCTCGTCGAGCCTCGCGGGGTCCCCGCCCGCGTTGCGCAAGGCACCCTGGAGCTCGTTCCTGCCGGCGTTTGTGGAGTCGCTGAGCAGGCTGTCCGCGCTCGTGACGTACTTGCGGACCTGGGTTGACTCCTGGGTGGCCACGCACCCCCTGGCTACGAAAAAGATAAAGCCGAAGACCACGATCAGGAGGAGCAGGGAGCCGATCAGGGTGAGCCAGGCAGGGAGCGTACGGCGGCGGCCGCGTTTCTTCTGGCTTCGGGGTCTCCTGGAACGCTCCGAGGGTCTCGGGCGGCGGGGTCTCGGGGCGGCCCTTTGAGATCTACGCTCTATACGAAACCCCCACTAGACAAACTTCGTGGGCGAGGGGGGACTCGAACCCCCACGGCCTCTCGGCCACTAGACCCTGAACCTAGCGCGTCTACCAATTCCGCCACTCGCCCGCAGGCCCTCTCCAGGAGACCACCTGAACTGCGGGGGATTGTATCAGGACGGCGGCGGTTAGGCTAACCGCTAAGTATCAAATGCCTGGCCAAGGCTATACAATAGGCCGAGGTAGTGACAGAGACGCGCTACATCGAGGGACAGGGACGCTACGCGCTGGCCGAGATGATCGGGCGCGGCGGCTTCGCCACCGTCTGGAGGGCGAGATCGCTAAGAGGCTCGCTTCGCGGCCGGGATGTGGCCGTCAAGGTCATCCCCGTCTACAGCGCCGGCGAGCGCTCGCGCGCGCTGCGCGAGGGCCAGATCGCCGAGGGCCTGAGGCACAAAAACATCGTCGAGACCATAGAAGTCATCCCCGGGGACCACGAGATCTACCTGGTCACCGAGTACGTTAACGGGCTGCCGCTCGACGAGGCGGCCAAGGCGTACGACGTGGACGAGATCGTGGACTCCTTAACCCAGATCCTCGAGGCCCTCGTCTACGCCCACGGGGAGGGCATTATCCACCGCGACATAAAGCCCCAGAACGCGCTGGTGGACAACCGGGGGCGGGTGAAGCTGACGGACTTCGGGGTCGCCTACAGGGCCGGCGATACCCGCCTGACGCGCGTCGGCTTCGCCGTCGGCACGCCTGGCTACATCGCGCCGGAGATCCTGGACGGCGCCGACCCCACCGCGCTCACGGACATCTACGCCGTTGGTGCCACGGCCCGCACGCTCCTGGCCCGCCAGCCCTACGAGCCGCCCCCGCGCCTGCGGGAGTTCGTGGACCGGGCCACCTCGCCGAACCCGGCCCACCGCCCGCAGAGCGCCTGGGCCGCCCTCAAACTGCTCACGGGCAGGAAGGCCCCCTCGGGCAGCATCGCCCCCGCCGCCGGGCCCAAGAGCCCGGCCAGGCTCTCCGAGGGCTTCAAGGACGGGGCGCTGCGCGTGATCAACGGCCTCGCGGCCGGCTGGCTCGGCTTTCTCCTCGGCTCTGCGATCCTCGACGGGGCGCAGGCCGCCGGGATAGCCGCGGGCTTAGGCGTCCTCGCCTACCTGCTGCCGCGAATCGGCGCCCTCGGCGTGATCGTAGCCCTCGCCGTCGTGCTCGTGCGCACCAACGCGGGCCTGGGTTTCTTGACGCTAGCGCCGATCCTGGGGGGGATCTGGATCGCCGGCGCCGGCGCCGCCAGCGGGGATGTACGAAGGCTTCCTCTGGGACCCGCGCTCGCGGTGCCGCTCGCCCTCATCGTCGGGTTTGGGAGCCTTTTGGGGACGACCCTCGGGGCCGGCCTGCCCCTGCTCTTCGGCGCGCTGATGCGGCCTTTGGGGGCCTGCCTCTCGGCGGCGGGGGGCGCTGTGACCCTGATCTGCTACGACCTCACGCTGCGAAACGGGTTCTTCGCGGACGGCAGCCCCTACGCCGAGATGCCCTACTCGGGGGCGCGGCTGGATACCGTGCCGACCACGCTCGGGATCGGGGAGCTGTTGGACTGGTCCCAGGCGGTCCTGCATTACTTCCCCAAGCTGCCGCTCCTGATCCTGGTTTGGGCGGCTATGGCCGGGGTGGTCTCGCTCGCCGAGTGGGCCGGGAGGCCGTTCTTGGGGATCGGGGCGGCGACGGGCGCGGGGGTGGTCGGGTACGCGCTCGTCGTCTCCCCGAAGGCACCGCCGGACACGCTCTCCGAGGCTATGACTTCGCTCATTCTCGCCGCTATAATATACGGGGTGCTTAGGTACCTCGTATCGAGGGCGAGAGGTTAGGGTTTCTTTGGGTTTCCTCAAACACATCGAGAAGCGGATGGAGTCGCTCGTCGAGGGCGTCTTCGGTCGGGCCTTCAGGCGACGCATCCATCCCGTGGAGATCGCCAAGGGCCTCACCAAGCAGATGGACGAGGGCCGGATGGTCTCGATCTCGCGCACCTACGCCCCCAACGACTTTACCGTGCACCTCTCGAGGGAGGACACGGAGTCCATCCAGGCCTACAGGGATTCGCTCACCGACGAGTTGATCCAGTACGCCTCGGCCCACGCCGAGAACAAGAACTACCACCTGATGACGCCGCCGAGGATCCGCTTCGAGGCCGAGGAGACGCTGCGCTTCGGGGAGTTCGGCGTCACTGCCAAGCTCACCGGCGGCGAAGGCCCCCGCGAGAAGGGCGCCCCGCAGGACACCTCGGGCCAGACCCGCATCTTCCGCACCGAGGAGGTCACGGGCGGCGTAGAGCAGGGGACGGCCGCGATCTCCGCCGAGGAGGCCCGCCGGCACGGTCTGGCGAGGGAGATCGTCGAGGTAGTCCTGGAGGGCAGGACCTTCCCGCTGGAGGGCCGCGGCCCTTGGACCGTCGGCCGCTCGCAGGAGAACGACATCGTCGTAAACGACCCGAACGTGTCCAGAAAGCACGCGCGGATCTCGCGCGCCGACAACGGCTTCGTCGTCGAAGACCTGGGCTCCACCAACGGGACCCTCCTCGACGGCGCCCCCATAGACCGGGAGCGCATAGACGGCGGAGACGAGCTGACCTTCGGCCAGAGCACCGCCAGCTTTGTCCGCCGCATAGACTCTCCGGGCCAGGGGTCGCCAGAAGGCCGTCGCTAGGCGATGCTCGAGCTGCAGGTACCGCTCTTGGCGGCGAAGGCGCTACTCTTGCTGCTCCTCTTCGCCTTTATCTACGCCGTGGTGAGCCGGGGCATCGGTGATCTTCGCAAGATCCCCGACGACGAGCCTTACGTGCCGGGCCAGGAGCCGGAGGGACGAGGGGCTGCATACGCGCCCCGCGGCCCCGCCCCGGGCAACCCCGAGCTCGTCGTCGAGGACTCTGAGATCCTCGCCCCGCAGACCCGGTTCGAGCTTCGGGACGGCGAGACCACGGTCGGGCGCTCCTCCCAGAGTAATATAGTCCTCAAGAGCGACGACTACGCCTCGGGAAGTCACGCCCAGCTCACCCGCCACGGGGGCCTCCTCTACGTGGAGGACCTGGGCTCGACCAACGGGACCTTCGTCAACGGGCGCAAGACCGTCGGCGCCACGCCGGTGAGGGATGGGGACACCGTCAGGATCGGCTCGACCACCTTCAGGTACGAGGAGTAGGGTATGCCCTTCCTCGAGCTGCAGCCGTTCGGCGTCACCGACGCTGGCAAGGTCCGTCAGAACAACGAGGACGCCCTGCTCGTCGGCGAGGGCAAGGACGAGACGCTCTTCGCCGTCGCCGACGGCATCGGCGGGTTCGAGGCCGGGGAGGTGGCAAGCTCCATCGCCATAGACGTGCTCAAAGACCTCCCGCCCGAAGGCCAGTTCGATCAGGCCATAAGGGAGGCGAACCGCCGGATCCTCGCCGCGGGCCGGGGCGACGAGAAGCTCTCGGGGATGGGGACGAC
This sequence comes from Rubrobacter sp., assembly GCA_016781725.1. Lineage (GTDB taxonomy): Bacteria > Actinomycetota > Rubrobacteria > Rubrobacterales > Rubrobacteraceae > Rubrobacter_D. Next base: position 4,712 of record JADDPU010000390.1, read on the forward strand.
TGTGGTCGCCATCCGCTTCGGGGGGACGCAGAGTAACCCCGTGGCCGAGGTGGCGCACGTCGGGGACTCGCGGGCCTACCTCGTGCGCGGCGGCGAGATGAAGCCGGTGACCGAGGACCACTCGCTAGTGGCGGAGCTGGTGCGCAGCGGCGATCTGACCAGGGCCCAGGCGGCCGAGCACCCCCAGAAGAACCTGATCACCCGGGCTCTGGGCGCGGAAGAAGAGGTCGATGTGGACACGGCGGTCCTGCCGATAGAGGCGGGCGACCGCGTGTTGCTCTGCTCGGACGGCCTCTCTGACATGGTGCCGGAGCGCAGGATCTCGGAGATCGTGCTCGCTTCTCCGGACGACCCGGAGGGGACCTCGCGGAGCCTGCTC
>JADDPU010000048.1:0-1996 GCA_016781725.1 Rubrobacter sp.
CACAACCTTGGGCTACGGCGGGTTCCTGCTAGGACCCGTGGTCGTGGGGGGCCTGGCTGAGCTCTTCGGGCTGCGGGCCGCCCTCGGCACCATAGCGGTGGCGGGCGCCCTGATCTTCGTCCTCGCCCTCCGGTTGAAGACCGCCTAAAGAGAGAGCCCCGCTCTACCCGCGGACAGCCCGCGAGAGCTGCTCCTCGACCGCCGCTACCTCCTCGTCTTCGATCCTCTGAAACAGGGGCTTCGCCCCCGTGACGCGGTAGCCTTCGGGTAGCTTCTCGAGGTCCGAGACGCGCAGGATGGGGCCGGTGAAGAAACCCTGCAAGCGCTCGACGGCTTCGGGGACGTAAGGGGCCGCGTGGTAGGCGAGCGAGCCGAGCAGGACGGAGCAGACGTAGAGCGTGAGACGGGTCCGCTCCGGGTCCTCCTTGCGCGTCTTCCAGGGGGCCGACGCGTCGAAGAACCGGTTGGCCCGCCGGCCCATCGCGAGGAGCTCCCCGAGGGCCTCGCGGGGCTTCGGGGCGAGCATCCGCTCTTCGTAGCGGCGCTCGAGCTCCTTGAAGTCCTCGAGGACCGCGAGGCCGCTCTCCGGTAGCTCTTCGGGACGCGACGCCTGGCCGTCCGCGTACTTTTCGGTAAAGGAGAGGACGCGGTTTATGTAGTTGCCGAGGTTCCCGATCAGGTCCGAGTTCACCCGGCCCTGGAACTCGCGCCAGGAGAACACGACGTCCCCGGTCTCGGGCAGGTTTGAGGCAAGGTAGAACCGCAGGGGGTCGGCCGGGAAGCGGTCCAGGGCCTCGTGCAGCCACACCGCGAGGTTGCGGCTCGTGGACATCTGCATCGCCCGCCGCTCGCCGTCGACGACGACCTCGAGGTTCATGAACTCGTTGGCCGGCACGTCGTAGGGGAGGGCGTACGGCTCCTCGCCGTCCTCCCCCGTGCCCATCAGGAGCGCGGGCCAGACCAGGGCGTGGAAGACCGTGTTGTCCTTCCCTATAAAGTGGATCAGGCGCGTCTCCGGCTCCTGCCAGTACTCGCGCCAGCGGTCTGGCTCCCCGACGTTCTCGGCCCACTCCATAGTGGAGGAGATGTAGCCGATGCACGCGTCGAACCAGACGTAGAAGCGCTTGTCCTCGAAGCCCGGCTCGGGCACGGGGACCCCCCACTGGATGTCCCGCGTTATGGGTCGCTTCTCTAGGCCGCCGTCTATGATCCCGAGGATAAAGTTCTTGACCGAGGTGCGCCAGTGCTCCTGCCCGGCTACGTACGCGCGTAAACGGTCGGAGAACTTCGGTAGATCCAGGTACAGGTGCGTGGTCTCGCGGACCTCGGCGGGCCCGCCCGTGACCTTGCTGTGGGGCTCGATGAGCTCGTACGCCTCGTACCACGAGCCGCAGTTGTCGCACTGGTCGCCGCGCGCCTCCTTGTAGCCGCACACAGGACAGGTGCCCTCGACGTAGCGATCGGGCAAAAAGCGGCCCTCCGTCGGGCTGTACATCTGCTTGCTCTCGGCCTCCGAGATGTAGCCGCACTCCTTGAGCTTGCGGTAGAAGAGCTGGGTGTTCTTGGCGTGCAAGGGGGTCGAGGTGCGCGAGAAGTTGTCGAAGGAGATGCCGAAGCGCTCGAAGGTCTCCTTCATGTGCGACCACCAGTAGTCCACCACCTCTTTCGGGTCCTTCCCCTCCCGCTCGGCGGTGAGGGTGATCGGCACTCCGTGCTCGTCGGTGCCGCAGACGTAGACCACGTCCTCGCCGCGCATCCTCAGGTAGCGGACGAACGCGTCGGCAGGAAGATACGCGCCCACGATCTGGCCGACGTGCAAGGGCCCGTTGGCGTAGGGCAACGCCGAGCTTACAAGGTAGCGCTCGCTGTTCTGGTCCATGGGCTAAGGATAGCAGGTTGATGGAAGGCTACAGGTTTCAGCCGTCAGGTAGGGGCTTTTCTCGAACGAGGCTCACAGCCGAGGACTCACCCTATACCGACCTGAAACCTGTAGCCT
>JADDPU010000048.1:2104-5186 GCA_016781725.1 Rubrobacter sp.
AGCCTGATATAACATGCGCCGGATGGTCCCGGATCGAGCGCTGCTGCAGGTTCCCTTTCGCCGTCTCGTGCCCGGGGCGCGGGTGCCCGAGCGGGCCCACGCGGGGGACGCGGGCTACGATCTGCGTTCGGTCGAGGAGGTGCGGCTGGTCCCCGGCGGGCGCTCGCTGGTGCGCACCGGCATCTCCGTCGCGATACCGGAGGGGTACGCGGGGCTCGTGCTGCCGCGGAGCGGGCTCGCGGTGAGGTATGGGATCTCCCTCGTCAACGCGCCGGGGCTCATCGACTCCGGGTATCGCGGCGAGATCCTGGTCCCCCTCATAAACCACGACCGCGAAGCGACTTTCCGCGTCGAGGAGGGAACCAGGATAGCCCAGCTCGTCCTCGCGCGTTTTGCTTCGGCGGCCTTCGAGGAGGTCGACCTACTCGAAGCCGGCACTGACGGCAGGGGGGAGGGCGGCTTCGGCTCGTCGGGGTCATGACGTGAGGTTCCTCTGCGACGCGATGCTCGGCGGGCTAGCCAAGTGGCTGCGCGCCGCCGGGTACGACGCCTACTACGCCAGGGAGGGGACCGACGTCTCGGACAGGACCCTAGTCGCGAAGGCGCTCGAGGAGGGTCGCGTGCTCCTGACCAGCGACGGCGGTTTTCTGGAGCGCAAGCCGGTGCGGGACGGGAGGGTGGGCTTTCTCAAGGTGCCGCACCTCCCGCTCGAAGACCAACTCAGGCTGGTGGTCGAGCAATTCGGGCTCGTGAGGCGCCAGAGCCGCTGCATGGAGTGCAACGGGGAGTTGGATGTCGTGCCTCGGGCCGCCGTGGCGGAGCGCGTACCGCCGGGCGTGAGCGGGGACCACGAGCGGTTCTTCCGGTGCCAGGATTGCGGGCGCGTTTTCTGGCACGGCTCACACTGGCAGAGAATCGACGACCGCCTCGGACGGGTGATTTGAAGCCGTCGGCGATCGGCGGTTAGCGAGAGCTTAAGGAGACGGCCTGTTCTTGCTCGAGGAGCCGTCGAGGCAGCGGATCGCGGGGTTTCTCGACTCGCGACGGGACGCTACTCTCTCGTACGCTGAGGTCGGGGCCTCTCGGGAGAACCTGACGACGCCCGTCGGCTACGCGGTAGACCACAACCGGGTTAGGCTTGGTGAGGGAAGGGGAGCTTTCGACCGGGCCGTGGCGGCGTTACGCGCGTGGAAGATGTTCGACGCCGGGTGGGTGAGCCTGGTGCCGGCGGACGCGCCCGTAGAGGTGGGCATGACCGTGGCGGTGCTGGCCCGGCATTACGGCTTCTGGTCCCTGAACCCGTGCAGGATCGTTTACACGATCGAGGAGAAAGACGAAGATTTCGTGAAGTGCGGCTTCGCCTACGGGACGCTCTCCGGGCACGCCCAGAGCGGGGAGGAGCGCTTTACGATCTTGTGGCGTCGGGACGACGGTTCGGTCTTCTACGACCTCTACGCTTTCTCCCGGCCGGACCACGCCCTGGCGCGGTTGGGCCGCCCTCTCGCCCGCGGCCTGCAGCGCCGGTTCGCGCGGGACTCGCTGCGGGCGATGGTCCGGGCCGCCGGAGAAGGATCCTGGCCGGGTTGCTAGACTGCACCGCGAATTGAACGCGACCACGCACGCAGTATTCGGAGTCGCCGCCCTGGCCGGCGCCGCGCTCGCCGCCGGGGCCGACCCTCCCGCCTACGCCTACCCGGCGGCCGTCGCCGCGGCCTGGCTGCCGGACGTGGACAACCCGCGAAGCACCTTGGGCAACGGCCTCAGCCGCTCGAAGAACCCGGTACTCAACCTCGTGAGCCGGCCCCTGAGCTGGGCCTTGAGGACCACGTCCTTCGTGCTCGTCAGGACGGTCGGCCACCGCACCCTTACCCACTCGCTCGTGGGGGTCCTGCTCTTCGCCCTGCCGGTCTGGCTCTTCCTTGGAGATTTCCCGAGCCTCTCGCTCGCCCTCGTCGTGGGCTACGCCTCGCACGTCTTCGCCGACGCGCTGAACACCAGGGGCGTCCCGCTGCTCTGGCCCCTCGGGAGACCGTTCAGGCTAGTGCCAGGGGGCGTCCGCTCCGGCGGGGCAGTCGAGGTCGCCGTAGCGCTCGCGGTACTCGCCTTCGCGCTTTACGCGCTACTCCTGATCCACCCGGCCCTGCGGGGCATGCTCGGCCTCTAGCCACGCTAGCGTCTCCCGGCTCGCCGGGTGCGGGGGACGGCCACGGCCCTCGTTGTGGGCTATGGCGCGGCGCAGGGACTCCGCGGCGGCCGCGCGCAGGTCCTCGCGGGAGAGGGCGCGCAGTCGCCCCGCGCTCGGGTAGTCGCGGGCCGGTTCGATCTTGTCAGCTACGTAAAGGACCAGCGCCAGTGGTCCCATCCCCGGCCCCCCGACGGTGTGGACCCGGATCGCCTCGAGGACCTCTTCGTCCTCCACGCCGAGCTCCCGCCGCGCCAGCTCCGCGGCCACGGGCCCGTGCAGCAACTTCGGGCTCTGCCGCTCCGGCTCACCGACGGGGAGGTCCCACTCCCTGGCGAGCCTCAGGAACTCCTCGGGCTCGCCGATCTCCCTGGCCGCGTCGTGCACCAGGGCCGCAAGCCGCGCCCGGTCGGGGTCGAGGCCGTGAACCCTGGCCAGATCTTCGGCCGTGCCGGCAACCCTCAGCGTGTGGCCGTAGCGCCCCTCCGAGAGGCGGTCGCGGGCAAAGGTTTCGGCAGCTTCGAGGAGGGTGCGCGACTTCGCCCGGTCTTCCATCCGGCGGATTGTAAAGTGAACTACTCCGACTTTGAAGTCGAGGCTTCCCGCTTCAGCGAGCCGGCTTGCAGACGAAGATATCCTCCGTCGGTAGAGGCCGCCTCTCCACGGGCGTTACTTCGGACCGTCCCAGCCCTAATCTCCACGACGATCGCGGAATTATGGTCGCGGTCCAGCGCAAGTCTACAGCGGGAACACCGATGCATTCTTTGCGCTAGATCTTTTCTCACGGTCATTCCACAACCAGAGCACTCTTGCGTGGTTCCTCTGGGGTCGACCAACAAGAACGGCTTGCCGGCTCTCTCGGCCTTGTAAGCCACCATACTCAGAAATGTGGACCATCCG
>JADDPU010000135.1 GCA_016781725.1 Rubrobacter sp.
AGCGGGCCGTCTCCTACGCCAGAAATCACGGCGCCCTCGTCGTCGCGGCGGCGGGGAACGAGTCGACGAACCAACGAACCTACCCGGCTGCCTACCCGTCCGCCGTGGCGGTCAGCGCCACCAACCGCTCGGGCACCTTCGCCTCGTTCTCCAACCGCGGCGATTGGGTGGATTTGGCGGCCCCCGGCGTCGGAATCCACGCCACCGACCTGAGCGGCTACTGGGTAGTCGACGGGACGAGCTTCTCGGCCCCGCAGACCACGGCGCTGGCCGGGCTCCTCTCCGCACAGGGTCTCACCGACGACGAGGCCCGCAGCCGCATGCAGCGTACCGCTACCGACCTCGGCGCCGACGGGGACGATCCGCTCTACGGGCACGGCCGCATCGACGCGGGCGCCGCGGTGCGCTAGCGCCCGCCTAAGAAACAGCCAGGAGCAGACGACGCGTCCGGAGGGTTTGCCCCTATAGGCCGGCGGTGTTGACCGCGGCCCCGGTCGCCCGGAGATCCGGCGGGAGGGAGGCGTCGACGCGCCTGACGGTGCTCTTGCCGCCCTCGTCCTCCTCGAGCATCCAGACCTCGTCGACGAGCGCCGACTCCTGCACCTCGGCCACGTGGGAGATTATGAAGATCTGGCCGAACGAGCGCTTGAGCCGCTCGAGCGCCAGGAGGACGTTGTTGCGGCGCGATGCGTCGAGGCTGCCGAAGACCTCGTCGAGGACGAGAAAGCCCAAGGTGTTGCCGCCGCGGGAGGCCACGATCCTCGAGAGCGCCACCCTCGCAGACAAGCTCGCCACATCTGACTCGCCGCCGGAGAAGCGCTCGATGGCGTAGGAGTCGTCGAAGCGGTCGAGGAGCCTCACGCGGTAGTTCTCGTCGAACTCCATCCGCTCGTAGCGGCCGTCCGTCAGGTCCCGCACCAGGTTGGACGCCTCGACCTCGAGCATCGGCCGCGCCCTTGCGGTGAGCCCGCGGAAGAACTCGGTGAAGAGGCCGTCCATCTCGTCCATGCGCGAGGCGCTGGCGGCTCTCTCGTTGGCGAGCCTCCTGTCGTCGTCGAGGCGCCCGAGCTCAGCCTTGGTCCTCTCGATGCGGTGATCGGCGTCCTTCCACTCGCCCCCGAGGCTCTCCCGCGCGTCGCGCAGCTTCGACAGACGCTCCTCAGCCTCGGAGACGCGCTCCACGGCGGCCTCGTAGGCGGCCTCGTCGAAGTCCAGCGCGGAGAGCTTCTGGCGCAGCGCCTCCGCTGCCGCTTCGGCCTCCCTCCCGCGCTCGCCGGCCTCCTCCAGCGCCCTCTCGACCTCGGGGCGCGTGGCGAGGCGCCGCTCCAGCTCCTCGACCCGGCCCAGCGACCGCTCCAGCCGGTCTTTCTCCTGCTGCTTCTCCCTGTGCGCTTCGGCGTCGTAGGTGACCCCCGAGAGCTCCTCGAGCTGCAGGACGAGCTCTGCCACGCGCTCGGCGAGCCTGGAGTGCTCGTTGGCGAGGCTCTTTATCCCAGGGCGGGCGTCGCGCAGCTCTCGCAGGCGGTCGGAGCGGGCCCGCGCTGCCTGGAGGTCCTCTTCGGTTGGAGCCTCGGAGCCGGAGAGGCGAGCTTCGAGCTCCTCCAGGCCGGCCCTGGTCTTCTCCAGGGCTTCGAGGCGGTCGGCGGCGCGGTCTTCGGCGCGGGCTAGGGATTCGCGCAAGCTACGCCAGCGGCCGAGCTTGGCGGCTACCCTCTGCAGCTTCTCGGCCGTCTCGTCGGCTGAGGCCGCGAGTTTCTCGGCCTCCTGCATCTCGCGTTTGGCGCGGCGGCGGATCGCGGCGGCCTGCCTCTTTAGGGTGTCGGAGATCTCGGCCTGCTCCCCGCTCTCGAAGCCCCTGTGGCAGGTGGGGCAGTGCTCCTCGGCGCCGCTGTCGATTGCCTCCCTGGCCTTGTCCACGTTCTGCGCCTCGCGCTCGTCGGCGTGGGCCCTGCCGCGGTGCATGGCCGCGACCTCCCGCAGCTTCTCCTCCTCTTCGCGCAGCTCGCGCTCGCTCCGCTCTGGGTCCTCGTCGCCGAAGAGGTCCTCGAGCTCCTCCGCGAGCCGCCCGGCCTCCCCGCGGGCCGCCTCGTACGCCTCGCGCGCCTCCCTGAGGCCCCCTTCGGCGAGCCGGTACGCCTCGTGCTCTCTGGCGAGTTCCCTCAACGCCTCGTAGTCGGCCTCCGCCGCCTCCAGCTCTCCTGCGGCCCGCTCGAGGACCGCGAGGGTCTCGGAGAGCAGCTCCTGACCCTCGAGGTCGAAGAGGTCGTGGAAGCCAGGCAGGATCTCGTCCTCTTCTCCGTCCAGATTCTCGAGGGCGTCGGAGACCTCGCCCTCGATGTTCGAGATGCGCCGCTGTCCGTGCAAATACTCCCTGCGGTCCCGGTCGCGCCGCTCGGAGAGGCGCCGGTCCTCCTCGAGGCGCTCCAGCTCGGCCGCGACCTCGGGCAGCCGCGCGGTCTGCGGCTTGAGGCGGTCCAGCTCCTCTTCGGCGGCGGCGAGGTCGGCGAGGTCCTTCTCTGCCTCAGCGCGGCGGTCTTCGGCCCGGCGCCTCTCGGCCTCGGCCTCGCGCAGGTCGCCGGTCAGGCGCGAGTAGTCGCGGTAGCTGGCCTCGAGGGCGGCCCTTGCCTCGCGGGCCGCGGCGAGGTCCCCTTCGGCGGTCGCGTACTCCTCCGAGATCCTCTCGAGCTCGGTCTCGAGGCGGCTGCAGGCTGTGCGGGCTGCCTCGAGCTCGGCCTGGAGGGAGTCGAGGTCGGCCTCGGCGAGGCGGGATTCCAGGACCCTCGCCTCAGAGCGGAGGGCGTTGCGGTCCTCGCGCAGGAGGGCCTGGGCGGTCTCGACGCTGCTGATGCCAAGGAGCTTCGAAATCTTGCGCACCCGGCTTATGCCCTCGTCGTGGGCGAAGAAGCGCAGCTCCTTCTGCCTCGCAAAGAAGGTAGCCTCGAAGGCGGTCCTGTCCATCCCGAGCAGGCTCTCCTCGACCCAGCGCGTCACGTCGGCTGTCCCGCTCACGAGCGTCCTTCCTGCCGCGTCAATCGCCTCGGCGGTCGTGGCCCCGCTCCTCAGGCGCCGGCGCACGGTAAAGGATCCTCCGTCGGTAGCGAGCGTGACCTCGACAGTGGTCGGGTCCTTTGTCGAGCCGCCGCTCCAGGGGATGGACTCGTTGGCGAAGCGTGGTCCGCCTCCCCGCGAGCCGAAAAAGGCCCAAAGGATGCTCTCGAAGAGGGTGGACTTGCCGGTGCCGTTCGCCCCGACGATGCCGATAGCGCCCTCGGGCGGGTAGAGCTCCAGCGGGTCGCGCAGCTGCTTGTAGTTCTCGACGAAGAGACGCTCGAGGATCACGCGGCGCTCTCCGGTTCCTCGCTCGCGGCCCGCGCCAGATAGGCGCGCCCTTTCTCAAGGAACTCCTCGGCGAACGCCTTCTCGAGCTCCCCGCTCTCTTTACGCGCCGCGACGAACGCCGCGAACTCCTCGCCCAGGGGACCGAAGACGGCGGTCGGGGAGCCGTCCTGCTCCGCGCTCTCGGGCCGCTCCTCGGCGTGGACCTCCAAGGAGAAGTTCAGGCACCGGCGCTGCAGGTCGCGCAAGAGCTCGCGGTCGATCCCGCTCGCCACCCCGCGCCTGACGTCGTAGGCCCTAAGGCGCACGACGGCCCCGTCGAGGTCAACACCCGAGGTCCGCTCGCGCACCGCTTCGGAGAGCGCCGCCGCGTCGAGGTCGCGGGCACTGATCTTGGGCAAATCCAGCATCGGGCGCGCCTCTATCGCGACGTGCTCGACGCTCTTTAAGCCCCCGCCGTCGAACTCGACGACGGCGAACCCCGGCTTCGACTCGACCTCCCCGAACCCGAACCGCTCGGTGGCCCCCGCGTAGAACGCGTTCGGCTTGTGCTCGTGGAACTCGTGGTAGTGGCCGAGGGCTATGTAGTCGAAGCCGCCCTCGAGCATCCCCGGTTGCAGGTTCGCCTCGCCCATCTCGTGCTGGCGGGCTTCGAGACCGGGCACCATCCCGTGGGTGACAAGGACGTTCACGTCCGCGCCCCGCGCCGGCGTCACAGCCCCCGTCCCGAAGACCGCCCCGTGCGGCACCAGGGTGACGCCGACAGCGGCGTCACCGACCTCTTCGATGTGGTACTCGACCTCGAAGCCGTGGGCCGAGATCGCGTTGACGAGGTTCGCGTACTCCAGAGCCGCGGTCGTCGAGCGCAGGCGTGGCGTCTCGTGGTTGCCGGCGGCGACGAGGTAGGGGATCTCCTCGCGCGTCAGGCGGAAGGTCTGCTTCAGGAAGCCGATGATCACGTGCGTAGCCGGGCGCACCGAGTCGAAGACGTCGCCGGAGTGGACCACCAGGTCCACCTCCCGCTCCAGGATGGCGTCCACCGCCCGCCCATAAGCCTCCTGGACGTCGACCTCCCGCTGGTTGCGGCTCGTCTCCTGGTGGAGCTTCGCGTACCGGGTGTACCCGAGGTGCGTATCCGAGATGTGGGCTATACGGACTATATCTCAGTGGTCCTTTCCGTTTCGAGTCTCCGCTATTCTAGCTGGATCGGTAGGTAGTTCACGAGGTAATTTCGCGTCCACCGATCGAGCGTAGGAATTTACATGCGAGAGATCAAGTCATCGTAGTCGGCATGTGAGCCGATCCAGAACCAGATTATGTCATCGTTCTCCTGTGGGCCCAGAGCCCTGTAGTCCTTCGTCACCCGTACCGAGTAGATCGGCTCCGTGGAGTGAATCCGCTTGAAGCGTAGGCTCGGATGATCAGGGTTCTCGATGAATCGTCGGTAGGCTTCTCTCGCCCTCTCTTTGACAGGCTCCGGCAGGCGTGAAAAGCCCTTCGGAACCGACGGGTTGTCCTGGACCTCAAAGCAATCCAGGGTCCAACTCTCTGGTTTCACCTCTATCGTGTTCTTCCAATGTTTCCCGTGCGAGCAAGGACAGAGCTTCCTGCGTTCCGGCGAAGCGTCTTCCCCATCCTTCTTCCGAAGCAAGCTCCGCGAGCAGCCACTCGGCCACGACGTCTTGCTCGTCCTCGGGAAGCTGTGAAGCGGCGTCGAAAGCTTTCTTGAGCAGATCTGTCAACGTTTAGCCTCCTGCCTTGATTCTACTACTCTAAGCTGTATCAAGAACGCCTACGGTCTGCACCCCGAAGCGCGACCGTGACCGCT
>JADDPU010000464.1 GCA_016781725.1 Rubrobacter sp.
CGATGGGGCACAGCGTCGGCAGGATGCTGGCGATGGCCTACGTGGACACTGCCCACTCCTGGCCCGGCAATAACCTGATAGTGGAGATCAACGGCCGCCCCATCCCGGCCAGGGTCTCCCCGACGCCCTTCTTCGACCCGGAGAACGCCCGCATCCGGTCCGAGCCCCCCGAGGACGAGCGCCGCTCCGAGCCGGCCTCCCACCCGGTGGGCACTACCAACTCTCGAGTGAACGTCCCGGCCAGGCAGTCGACCAACGGGGGCTCCGGCTCGTGAGCGTCGTCTACTCGGGCCGCTACGACGTCATAGTGGTCGGCGTTGGCGGGATGGGTAGCGCCACAGCCTACTACCTCGCCCGGCGCGGCAAGCGGGTCCTGGGGCTGGAGCGCTTCGGCATCCCGCACGCGATGGGCTCCTCGCACGGCCACACCCGCATAATCCGGCTGGCCTACTACGAGCACCCGTCCTACGTGCTCCTCCTCAAGCGGGCCTACGAGCTGTGGCGGGAGATCCAGCAGGTAGCCGGCGAGCGGCTTCTGCACATCACCGAGTCCATCGACGCCGGTCCCGAGGACTCCTGGGTCTTCAAGGGCTCCTGGGAGTCGTGCAGGCTCCACGACCTCCCGCACGAGGTCCTCACGGGCGCCGAGCTCCACCGCCGCTACCCCGGCTACCACCTCCCGGCCGACCACCTGGCACTCGTGCAGCCCGAAGGCGGCTTCCTCACGCCGGAGAAGTGCATAGTCTCCTACGTGATGGCCGCGCAGGCGCGCGGGGCCGAGATCCACGCCCGCGAGCGGGTGCTCGAGTGGGAGCCGCTAGAAGGGGGGGTGCGCGTCCGCACCGACCGGGGCGCCTACGAGGCGGACAAGCTCGTCGTGACCGCCGGCGCCTGGGACGGCGAGCTCCTCGACGTGCTCGACGGGCTCGCCGTGCCCGAGAGGCAGGTCTTGGCCTGGCTCCAGCCCACCCGGCCCGAGCGCTTCCGGCCCGACGTCTTCCCCGTCTTCAACCTGCTGGTGGAGGAGGGACGCTTCTACGGCTTCCCCGTCTTCGGCGTCCCCGGCTTCAAGTTCGGCAAGTACCACCACCTGGAGGAGA
>JADDPU010000037.1 GCA_016781725.1 Rubrobacter sp.
AGGATACGGTCGCCGTCCTCGACCGCGAGGCGCAAAGGTAGCCCGAAAACCGGCGTCTCGCCTTGATCCACAAAACCCTCCCGTGTCATACACCACTCATATACATCGGAGGGTGTTGTGGAGAGGACACAGATTTACCTGACGGAGAGAGAGCGGAGGGCTCTCGCCGCTATAGCCGGGCGTACCGGACGCAGCCAGAGCGAGTTGATCCGTGACGCGGTGGACGGTTTTATCTTGCGGTATCAGGAGGGTAACAGGATAGAGTTGCTCCGCGGCGCGCGGGGCATGTGGGAGGGACGCGGCGATCTCCCCGACTTCGAGGCGCTCCGACGCGAGATGGACGGGCGCGGAGCCCCGGCTTCAGAGCGTTAGGCGCGTGGATGGACGGCTGCTCATCGACACCGATGTCCTAGTCGAGTACCTCCGGGGCTGGCAAGAAATTGTTCGCCGGGGTTAGAGGAGCCCAAGAGGAGCGGTCACTGGAGCAATTCCTCCTGGTATTTACCGCGCTACCCGTCACCGAAAGAGTCGCTCGGATCGGCGGGTCGTACAGGCGGGACTACAGACCGAGCCACGGCACCGGCCTGGCCGACGCCCTGATCGCCGCTACCGCCGAAGAGAACGGCTTTGGCCTCGTTACGTTCAATCGGCGTCGCTTTCCTATGGTCTCGAGGGTCACGGTGCCCTACGAGCGGTGACGAGAGGGTTCGGGATCGGCTAGTCTGTCTCCGAACGTAGCCGGCCGTAGAGCGTAGAGCCATCCTCGATCGTTAGAAAAGTAGCCAGTAGGCCGTGTAGAAGACCGCCGCGGCGAGGGTTACGGCTGCCGCGAGGACCGCGGCCTTCCCCGCTACGGACGAACGCCAGAGGTACTGGATAAAGCGCCAGAGCTTCCTTAACCTCACCTCGAGCCAGTCGAGGAGGCGGGCGGCCGGGAGGAGTTCGCCCGCCAGGATCATAAGCCCGAGAAAGACGGTGGCCCAGCCGGGCCCTGGCAGGGGCGCGGTAACCAGGCTGCCGACGGCGATGATAGCGCCGAGCACGATCAGGAAGATTCGCTTCGCCGTGTGATCCCGCTCGTCCTGCTGCCGGCGACGGTAGCGGTCCTGGAAGCGGCGGCCTGGCTTGCTCTCCCTGAAATCTTGCACGTCTTGTCTCATTTTTTGGATCATGCAGAGATCATCGCCCAATCCGGCCCGTTTGACAACGAGGCCTCCGACGTGCGGTCGGGTCACGGAGGCGATAGGGCAGCGCGCGGGTTCTTGTCTGTGCTCCTGAGGACATCTGCGTGCTCGCCCGCACCCTGGAGGCGCTCGGCTTGGACACCTGCTCGGTCTACGATCCGC
>JADDPU010000193.1 GCA_016781725.1 Rubrobacter sp.
CACGCTACCTCCTGCACCTGCGCACCGACCGGACGCCCAACCAATAGCCAGAAAGACGCCAGCCGTCAGCTACTCTGACGGCTGGCGTCTGAAAGTCGAACGCTCTAGGTAACGGTGAGCTGGTGACCCTGTTCCTTGTAGCGGACGGCCATGTCGGGGAGGGAGATCGGGTCGTAGTCCGAGGCGTGGCCGGCCTGCCCGAAGGCCTCCATGCGGGCCTTGACTACCTCTTGCATGGCGGCGCGGGCCGGCTTCAGGTAGTAGCGCGGGTCGAACTCGCTCGGGTCCTCGGCGAAGGCCTTGCGGATGGCGCCGGTCGCGGCGAGGCGCAGGTCGGTGTCGACGTTGATCTTGCGGACCCCGTGCTTGATGCCCTCCTGGATCTCGTGCACCGGCACGCCCCAGGTCGGCCGGATCTGCCCGCCGTACTGGTTGATGATGTCCACGAGCTCCTTGGGCACGCTGGAGGAGCCGTGCATGACGAGGTGCGTGGTCGGCAGCCGCTCGTTGATCTCCTCGATAATGTGCATAGCGAGGACCTCGCGGTCCGGCTCCTTGGTGAACTTGTAAGCCCCGTGGCTCGTCCCGATGGCGACCGCGAGCGCGTCCACCCCGGTCCGCTCGACGAACTCGACGGCCTGGTCCGGGTCGGTGAGGTGCACCTCGCCGCTCCCCACGTCGTCCTCGATGCCGCCGAGGGTGCCAAGCTCGCCCTCGACCGTAGCCCCGACCTCGTGCGCCATCTCGACCACCTCGCGCGTGACCCGCACGTTGTACTCGAAATCGGCCGGCGTCTTGGCGTCTTCCATCAACGAGCCGTCCATCATCACGCTGGTGAAGCCGAGCTCTATGGCGCTCTTGCAGGTCTCGGGCGAGTTGCCGTGGTCCTGGTGCAAAGCTACGGAGATCTCCGGATACACCTCCGTCGCCGCCTCCATGAGGTGGTAGAGGAAGCGGTCGTTGGCGTACTTGCGCGCGCCGCGCGAGGCCTGGATGATGACCGGAGACTGGGTCTCGCGCGCGGCCTCCATGATCGCCTGTACCTGCTCCAGGTTGTTGACGTTGAAAGCCCCGACGCCGTAGCCGGCCTTCGCTGCCTCATCCAACAGCTGACGCATAGTTACCAGTGCCATCTAGAGCTCTCCTCTCTCGCGGTCCGGATTCCAGACCCACCACGCCCGCAGCGCAGCCGCGATGGAGCGGCCAGTATAGCCGCTCACCGCGCCAGACACCAAAGCAGCGGAGACGCCCCCGTAGCGTCTATTCCGGAACGCTCAAGCGGGGTCTACCGAGACCCGGTCGGCCTGCACGACGTAGCGCACGTACCAGTTGGGTCCCATGGTCCAGTAGTCGCCGTAGTT
>JADDPU010000103.1 GCA_016781725.1 Rubrobacter sp.
CTTGGTTTTCGAGACGTTCGATCACCCTACCGCGTAAGTCCTGTTACGGAGTTGTCCGGTGGAATGGGTGCACCCCACCTCAGGGTAGGGCTGCTCGAAGAGTCCGATGAGGCGGCGGTGGTGCGCTTTGAGGTTAAGGACACCGGAATAGGTATGACACAAGAGCAGCGCTTGCGCCTGTTCCAGTCCTTCTCCCAGGCAGACGCCTCGACCACCCGCCGCTACGGGGGGACGGGCTTAGGGCTAGCCATCAGCAAGCAGCTGGTGGAGTTGATGGGAGGAGAGATAGGGGTAGAGAGCGAGCCCGGGCAGGGGAGCACCTTCTTCTTCGAGGTGCCCTTCGAGAAACGGCCGGAGAGCGTCCGGACTGCTCCGTCCCGCCGCGCCGATCTGCGGGGCTTACGCGTGTTGGTGGTGGACGACAACGAGACCAACCGCAAAATAGTGCACGAGCAGGTCCTCTCCTGGGGCATGAAGAACGGCCAAGCAGAGGACGGGCACGGGGCGCTTGAGATACTGAGGGGAGCAGCCGGGGATGGCGATCCCTACGATCTGGCCATCGTGGACCTAGACATGCCAAAGATGGACGGGATGGAGCTGGCAAGCAGGGTAAAGGCCGACCCCTCTATCTCCTCGACACAACTCATACTGCTCACCTCCATGGGACTTCGCGGCGAAGCCGAGCAGGCCCGCAAGGTGGGCTTCTCAGCCTACCTCACAAAGCCTGTGAGGCAGTCCCGTCTCTACGAGGCCATAGCCACCGTGATGGGTGCGCTGCTGCCGGTCGAGGAACAAGCCGACAGGAGGAGGAGGATGAGGACGGCACAAGAAGCGCCCATCGTCACGCCCCACGGCCTCGAAGAAGGAGGAGAAGAAGAAGCCAGAGCCCACTCTCGCGGGCGGCGCTGGCGCGCTCACGTGCTGGTAGCCGAAGACAACCAGGTAAACCAGAAGGTGGCGGTGAGGATACTCGAGAGGCTAGGCTACAGAGCAGACGTGGCGGCAAACGGCCTAGAAGCCATAGAGGTGCTCTCTCGCATCCCGTATGCGGCGGTCCTGATGGACGTGCAGATGCCCGAGATGGACGGCTACGAGGCGACCGCAGCGATAAGGCGGCGCGAGGCGGAGGGAGGCGCTAGGCGCACGCCGATCATCGCCATGACGGCCAACGCCATGCGGGGAGACCGGGAGAAGGCGCTTGAGGCTGGCATGGACGACTACGTCCCAAAGCCCGTAAAGGCAGAGGAGCTAGAGGCGGCCCTCGAGCGCTGGGTCCCCGAGGAGAAAGAACTGGAGGAGGAAGCTACCGTTTCTGCAGCGAGCGACGGCGCTTCTGCT
>JADDPU010000259.1 GCA_016781725.1 Rubrobacter sp.
CGCAAGATGAAGGATAGGACAAGCGTCCAGCAGAGCAAAGGCCAAAGAAAGGAATCTCTATGAAAATGTCAAGCTGCAGGCGGGACCTTGAAGGTGGTCTCGTCGCGCAGCATCGCCCACAGAACGTTGACCCGGCGGCGAGCCAGCGCGATCAGAGCCTGGGTGTGCTTCTTTCCCTCTCGTCTCTTGCGGTCGTAGAAGGCCCTGGAGTGAGTCGAGCTACGCAAGCTGGCGAACGCCGACTGGTAGAAGACCCGCTTGAGGACCTTGTTGCCGCCGCGCATCCTGCGGTCGTTGCCCACCCGCTTGCCGGAGTCACGGGCCGCTGGGACAAGACCTGCGTAGGCGGCGAGCCGGTCGGCGCTCTCGAAAGCGCAGAGGTCTCCCACACAGACCAGGAACTCGGCCCCGAGGACCGGACCCATGCCGGGCAGGCTAGCGAGGATCCGGGCCTCGGGACGGGCGAAAAAACGCTTCTCGAGCTCCCGGTCGAGGGTGCAGACGCGCACCTTGAGCCTGAGTGCCTCTTCGGCGAGTTCGGAGACGATTGCGGCGGCGACGCTTTCGGCCGGCAAGGCGACGTTCTGGGCTTTGGCGGCGGTGAGGGCTTTGTGGGCGAGGGCGTCGGCCCCTTTGACAGAGCGGTTTCTCAGGTAGAGCGCAATCCGCTTTTGACCCGCCCGGCGGATGGCGGACGGAGTCTGGTAGTGGGCGACCAGCGTGAGGGCTCCCTTGTTGTTCAGGTCGAGGGTGCGCTCCAGGGCCGGCAACAGCGAAAGAAGAGTCTCCCTGAGACGGGTGATGGTCCGGGTTTGATCCGTTACGAGGTCACGGCGGCGGGTGAGGAAGAGTTGCAGCTCGGCGAGATCCTCCTCTGCGGGTGTGAGCTCTCCAAGGTCCGCTCTCATTCGGACCTGGTCGGCGATGAGGCGGGCGTCTCTGGCGTCGGTTTTGGACTCTGCGCGGTAGGCGTCGCGAGCCCGGTCCACGCTAAGGCCAGGGACATAGAGGACTCTCTGGTTGCGCTCCCACAACAGCGCCAGCAGGAGCGCCGCGCCACCTCCTCCGGGCTGGTCGACGGCCCAGGTGATGCCTTCGGCGAGGCGGAGCACCTCGTCGATAAGCTTACAGAGGTCGGCCTCGTCGTTTTCGACCCTGCGGGAGATGAGGATCTCGCCCGAAGCGCCCAGCACGCACGCCCAGTGGAACTCCTTTCCGGCGTCGATGCCCGCCCATACGCGGGGATGTTCGCTTCTCATCGCCATCACCACCTCCGTCTTTTTCGTTCTTACGATCCCTTGGAGGACCTCGCCGACGGCTCCTTATGCAGCGAACTACTCTACTCGCTGATC
>JADDPU010000403.1 GCA_016781725.1 Rubrobacter sp.
CTATAAAGGGGGTGCGGTGGAACGAGGTGAGGGGGCCGTTACCCGCCGGCCAACGGAGTTGGACCTCCAGGAGCGCATGGTCGGTTTGGTCCGCGCCTTCGGGTTGCACAAGCCGGATCGAACGCCCTGCGGCGAGCCGGTCTCGGTTGCGGAGGCGCACGCCTTGATGGAGCTCTCGCGCGAGAAACCACTGGTACAGAAGGAGCTGGCCTCACGGCTGAGGCTGCAGAAGAGCACCGTCAGCCGCCTGGTGGGGATGCTGGAGCGGCGCGGGTGGATCGTGCGGAACAGGAGCCCCGAGGATGGACGAGCGATGGAGCTCCGATTGACGGAGGCTGGCAGCAAGGCCGCCCGGGACATCGCGGAGGCGAGAAGGGCGAGGTTCGCAGCGGTCTTCGAAGCGTTACCACAAGAGCGGAGGGGCGCGGTGCTGGAGGCTCTTGGGGACCTTGAGGAGGCGATGCGCGATGGCGAGCAGTAGGAGAACGGTTCTGGTCGCTGCCGCCTCCGCTACCCTCACGGTGGCAGCCACCCTGGGGGTGCTCTGGGCGGCGGGGACGTTCGCTATCCAGCAGCACTCACGCCAAGCAGCGGTCGCCGAGAGGGGGGCGAGCGTGATGCCCTTCGACCTCGAGAAGACCACACACGTCTTCACGCCCACCGAGAGCGGCGGGGTGGAGGAGGTGGTGGCCGACGACCCCACAGACGAGAAGCAAGTCTCGCTGATAAGGGGGCACCTTGAGAAGGAGGCCGCCGCCTTCCGGCGGGGCGACTACTCGGATCCGTCGTCTATCCACGGGCAAGACATGCCGGGGCTCAAGGAGCTCGAAGCGGACCACGAGAAGGTGGAGGTCCGCTACTCGGAGCTGCCCGACGGGGGGCGGATCGAGTTCTCCACCGGGGACCCGACCCTCGTCCGCGCCCTCCACCGGTGGTTCGACGCCCAGCTCTCCGACCACGGCGCTGACGCCGAAAGGGGCGGCGCGTCCGGCCACGAGCAACACGAGGGCCACCGATGAGGCGGACGGGGCGAACGAGGACGAGGGTGAGGAGGAGTCGGCCCTCTAGGGGGCCTCAGACTACCCCCTAGAGATAGTATACTGCGTGTCAAGAAGAGTAAGCAGGGCTAACATACCCGCGTAACAAGAGGGTAGGCCCTCTGGCCTTGAGGAGGAGGTAACGCGTGGCAACCGCAACGAGCGCGCAACAGACGGGAGAGTTGACCCCAAGGGCCCGACACGCGATACGGGGAGCGTGGATGGGGTTCTTCGTGGACATGTTCGACATCTACCTGCCGATCATAGTGTTGGCCCCGGCCATAGCCTACTTCGTCTCGCCGCAGATGAGCCAGTCTACGACCGCGATCGTGAGCGGTTCGATCTTCGCGGCGACGCTGCTCGGGCGGCCTATAGGGGCTTTTATCTTCGGGCACCTCGCGGATACGATCGGGCGGCGGCGTACGACGATCATCTCCGTCGGGGGCTTCGGGGTGGGCACGCTGCTTATCGCCTTCCTACCGGGGTACGCGCAGTTGGGTATAGCCTCGGTCATTCTCTTTATAGCCTTGCGCTTTGTCGACGGCATCTTCCTCGGAGGGGAGTACACCGCCGCGAGCCCGCTGGCGATGGAGTACTCTCCACACGAGAAGCGGGGCTTCTACGGGGCCTTGATCATGACCGGCTACCCGCTGGCGTACGCGGCTATCTCCCTGCTCACCCTGGTCCTGCTCCAGCTTATACCGGCCGGGGATCTGAACTCCCCCTACGTGCAGTGGGGCTGGAGGATACCGTTCGTCATCGGTGCCCTGATGGCCTTCGCCCTCGTCTACTATTACATCACCTCCGTCGCCGAGTCTGAGCTCTTCGAAGCGGCCGCCGAATCCGAGGGCGACGAAGGGGGCGGCGGATCCCCCATCCTGGAGCTGTTCCGAGGGGAAAACCTGTGGAGCTTCCTGCAGGTCTTCGTGCTGATGGGCGGTTTCTGGCTGACGCTGTACACGACGGCGGCCATGTTGCCGGGTCTTCTCACCGGCGAGCTCGGGCTCTCCGGAACCAGCCTTACGATCACGCTGGTCATAGCCTACCTCGTCCTCGCTGCCGCCTACATAGCGGCGGGCGTGATCAGCCAGAGGATCGGGCGGCGGACGTTCCTGATCGCGGCGTCCATCATCATGGCGACCGTCGGCACCTTCCTCTACTACCTGATCGTGGGTCCGGCCCCGCAGAACCTCTTCGTGTTGATCGTTCTCGTGACGGTGGTTACGACCGTGATAACCTGGGTGTGGGGCCTGGCGACGACCTACATAAACGAGCGCTTCCACACCGGGGTCAGGGCCTCCGGCTTCGGCATCGGCTACAGCCTGGCCGTTATCCCCCCGGCCTTCTACGCTTACTACCAGGCGGGCCTGGATACCTTTATGCCCTTCAAGTACACGCCGCTCCCCCTGCTGGTGATAGGAGCGCTGCTCATCCTCATCGGGGCGGTCTGGGGTCCTGAGACCAAGGACGTGGACTTCCATAAAGAGGTCGAGACAACCCCGGCCCCCGACGAGCCAGGACAGCCGCGACCCTAGACCTGATGCT
Organism: Rubrobacter sp.; assembly: GCA_016781725.1. Taxonomy (GTDB): domain Bacteria; phylum Actinomycetota; class Rubrobacteria; order Rubrobacterales; family Rubrobacteraceae; genus Rubrobacter_D. The sequence goes on from JADDPU010000403.1 coordinate 2,583, forward strand.
AGGACCCTCACCACCGTAATCCGCCACGCGCGTCCTCCCGGGCTCGACCAATCGTCTCCCGAGCAGCAGGAGGTCGCGCGTGGGGGCGGCTGTCGGGGCTTCCCGGATGAGGGACAGGGCGCCGGCGTACTGGCCCTGACAGAGCATCGAGCCGAGGCCTGGTGCTTCGATCGGGCTGGGTAGGGTTGGCTCGCGGACAGGGAGGTGCTGGACGTCGGGGCGGACGACATGGCCTCGGAGAAGATCGGGTACGAGGAGCCTGATCTTCACGGTGAGCTCGCGGGCCACCTGGCGCTGCTCTGACGGCACGTTTCCTGTGTGGGGAGCGAAGCTGCACGCCGGCACAACCCGACCCTACGACCGGAACCCACACAACCCCAACGATCTGACGACGAGCGTACGAGACAACACGGAGGAGTAGTAGTCATGACGCTGATCCTGACCGAAAAGGAGGTCGACTCCCTCCTGGACATGCCCTCGGCGCTCGAGGCCGTCGAGCAGATACTGCGCCAGCACGCCGAAGGGAAGGCCACCAACCGCGCCCGCCGCCGCGTCGCCCTTCCCGAGAGCGCCCTGAACTTCATGGCCGCCGGGGCGCCGGAGATCGGCGCTTTGGGCCTGAAGGCCTACACCTTGGCAGGGTCGGAGTTCCGTTTCTACACCATGCTCTTCGACCCCCAAAGCGGGGAGCTGCTCTCGATCATGCAGTCAGACAAGCTCGGCCAGCTGCGAACCGGCGCGGCGAGCGGGGTGGCAACCAGACACCTCGCCCGCGAGGACGCGAAAACTTTAGGCATCTACGGGGCGGGTTGGCAGGCGGAGAGCCAGCTCGAGGCCATAGCCGCCGTCCGGGACCTCGAACGCGTCATCGTCTACAGCCGCAGCGAAGAGACGCGCAAGCGCTTCGCCGAGAAGATGTCAGGGAGGCTCGGGATGGAGGTGGAGAGCACCCACGCGGCCGAGGAGCCCGCAGCCCAAGACATCGTCGTCACGGCGACTTCCTCCAGGGAGCCCGTGCTGCTGGGCGAGTGGCTCAAGCCCGGCTCCCACGTCAACGCGGCGGGCTCCAACTTTCTGTTCAAGAGCGAGATAGACCGGGAGGTAGTGCGGCGCGCGAGCTTCGTCTGCGTGGATTCTCGGGAGGAGCTCGGTCTCGAAGCCGGCGACCTCGTCCAGCCCCTGGAGACGGGCCTGATCCTCCCTGAGGCCGTCTACGAGCTCGGGCAGGTGATCGCCGGGCAGGTAAGAGGACGTGAGAGCCCCGAGGATATAACCCTCTTCGCCAGCCACGGCCTCGCCCTACAGGACATGGCCGCCGCCCGCCTGGTCTACGACAGGGCTGTCGAGCGCAACGTGGGCCGCGAGATAGAGTTCTGATCAGAGGCTGCGTGCTACGGGCGACAGAGGTCCTAAGACAGAACATAAACCTGATGCCTGGCCGCCCGACCTACCTGTCCGCTCTAAGCGGTTACGGCCCGGGACGCGCTGAGCCTCTTTCGGGACTGCGTTTAAATCTACCGGCTCAACCGCCGTGAAGGCCAACCAGCTTCGATCTAGAGGCATCCACACGGCCGGCTGCGATGCCGCTGACGCGCTCGTCCAAACTCAATCGTCGTCCAGTAACGTACGCACAAATCTCAGACGCTCCTCGGCCTCGGCACCGATGCGCCGTACCAGTTCAGAGGCCGGCACTACATCTTGGACCAGGTCTACTGCTTCGCCGGCCCAGACCATCACCGTGTCGAAATCTCCCTCCTTCTCGGCCCTCCTGAAGCGGGGAGTCTCCGTATCCAACGCGATCGCCAGCTCCTCCTCACGAGTATCCCAGCGCTCCAAAAACGAGTTGCGGAGGGCGCGACCCGTGTAGGGTGCCGGCCATTTGCGGCCGCGCACCGCGTCGAAAACCGTGGTCCTCCGGGTGTCGGCACCCCTGGCGGCCACGATAAGCTCCTTCGCCCGTCGGTGGCCCAAGGATTCAGTGGCTGCGTAGAAGCGGGTGCCCAGCAGTGCTCCCTGGGCACCTAACATGAGCGCTGCCGCCAGACCCCGCCCGTCGGCTATGCCGCCGGCGGCCACGACCGGCGTCGTCGGCCCCAACGCGTCCACCACGGCGGGCACCAGGGGCAGCGTGGCTCGGGCGGCACCGTGTCCACCGGCTTCCGCTCCCTGGGCGACGACGATGTCGGCGCCAGCGTCCCTAGCCGCCAGTGCATCGCCGATGTCCTGGACCTGGCAGATCAGGGCGCATCCAGAGGTCTTGATCGCAGGGACGTACGGCTGTGGGTCGCCGAAGGAGAGCATGAACGCATGAGGCTCGTAGCTCAGAGCGAGGTCGACGGTTTGATGCGTAATCGCCCAGGTTATGAGCCCTACCCCCCAAGGCCGCGATGTCTCGGCCCTGGCTATGGAGAGTTCCTTGCGCAGCCAGGCGGGATCGCCATATCCACCGCCCACCAGCCCCAGGGCGCCAGCGTTCGAGACCGCTGCGGCGAGTCGGCCGCCGGAGACGCCGGCCATCGGTGCCAGGATGATCGGATGTTCAAGGCCAAACGTCTCCGTTAGCGCGGTCTTGATGGCCATCGATGCCGCCTTCCTGATTGAACTGGGTCCGTCAACCTCTGGTCGATCGCCATGATACCGCCTGGGTTGCCGCGAGATCTTTGGTTTGTGCTCCATAACCACCGGCTCGGCCGGCCCAGAGTCCCTTCGAGGTCTGTCGCGAATACCTCAGCGAGGCTTGACCGGCGCAAC
>JADDPU010000156.1 GCA_016781725.1 Rubrobacter sp.
TATTCGCAGGCCTAATTAGTGCTTTCCGAGTGACCCGTCGGTCGTTCCAGGGCGTCGCCCGCTACCGCCCGAGAGAGATCGGGGTGGCGTGACCTAATAAGAGCTTGCCGGCCGCATCTTGTGGCCCCTCACAGTGGCGTCCGCTCTCCGCGTCGTATCGGGCACAGCAGTCGGCGAGGGCACGGGAAGGAGCGGGACGAGTGACGAGGAGCGGCGCGCGTGCAGCGGGGGATGTGGCCGATACGACGTGGTGTTGGGAGTGGACACCCACCTGGACTTCCACGTGGCGGTGGCGCTGGACCGACTGGGAAGGCGCCTGGGCGAGGTCAAGGTGACGACCACCGCCGAGGGCTACGAAAGGGTCGTTCGTTGGGCGGAGGGCTTCGGCCCCGTGCGGTGCGCGGGCATAGAGGGGACCGGCAGCTACGGGGCCTTAAGCTCGCCCGCCACCTCAAAGACGCGGGCATCGCGGTCGTGGAGGTCGAGAGGCCCAAGCGACGCCACCTGCGCCGCCGAGGCAAGTCCGATCCCATCGACGCGGAGGCCGCCGCCCGAACGGTGCTGGCCGGCCAAGCGGCCGGAGAGCCCAAAAGCGGCGACGGTCGGGCGGAGATGATCCGGACCTTGAGATCGGCCCGTCAATCGGCGGTGAAGGCCCGCAGCCAGGCCGCCAACCAGCTTCAGAGCTTCACGGTGACGGCCCCGGAGGAACTGCGCCACCGCTTGCGCGGGCTCTCGACCAAAGAGCTCGTCGCCGCGGCCGCCCGCTTCCGCCCCGGCAACGATCCCGAAGAAGACGTGGAGGCGGCCACCAGGTTCGCCATGCGCTCGGTAGCCCGGCGCCACCGGGCCCTCTCGGAGGAGATCGCCGAGTTGGACGCGCATTTGCACAGGCTGGTGGCGGAGGGTGCGCCGGGGCTGATCTCTCTACCGGCCATCGGCACGCACCACGCCGCCACCCTGCTCGTCTTGGCCGGCGACAACCCGGAGCGCCTGAGGAGCGAGGCCTCCTTCGCCAGCCTTTGCGGGGTCTCTCCCGTGGAGGCTTCCTCAGGAAAGGTGGTCCGGCATCGACTCAATCGCGGCGGCAACAGGGATGCTAACCGTGCCCTGCACATGATCTGCGTGGTACGCATGGGCAGCGACGAGCGCACCCGCCGCTACGTCGCCAGGCGCACCGCCGAGGGGAAGAGCAAGTGGGAGATCATGAGGTGCCTCAAACGGTACATCGCCCGGGAGGTCTACCGGGTCTTGCTTTCGCCTGCCGTCGCGGAGCCACCGCCGATCGGGATCACGGAACCCGTCCTGGGAGCAGACATCCCGTAGGACTTGACTATAAGAGC
>JADDPU010000364.1 GCA_016781725.1 Rubrobacter sp.
GACAGGCCCTTCGGGGAGCGGGACGTTCTCGTGGTCGCGCAGCTCTGGGTCTGGCAGGGGATCTCCCCTGCGGTCGGTGATGACCGGCGCTTCGGGATCTCGGACGGCGAGCGCGTCCCAGACGGCGTTCTCCTGGGCGCGGCTCAGGCCGAACCGGGCGAAGACCGGGGCGAGCTTGACGCCCAGAGCCTCGCGGTCGGTGCCGGAGAGGCCGGCGAAGTCGGCGAGGGCCGCGAGGAGCTCGTCGCGCGCTTCGGCGTCCATCTTCGCGAGCTTGCGGTCCGCCAGTGAAGCTACGGCGGCGAGGGTCTCATCGCTCACCTCCCAGCGCAACCGCAGGGGGCGCTCGACGGTTATGCGCATAGCGCCGAAGGATTCGTTGGGGAGGATCTTGACGCGCTCTCCCTCTTCGAACGCGCCGTAGAGGCGTACGATCTCGGAGATCTGCTCCTCGCTTATGCGCTTGCGCTTCTCGCCGAGGGACTTGCGCATCTTCTCCCACGAGCCGCGGGCGTCCACGAGCTGGACCTTGCCCCGGCGCTCAGGTGCCTTGCGGTTGGTGACGACCCAGAAGTACGTCGAGATGCCGGTGTTGTAGAAGAGCTGGTCGGGGAGGGCCACGACGGCCTCCAGCCAGTCGTTCTCGATGATCCAGCGCCGTATCTCCGACTCCCCGGACCCTGCAGCCCCGGTGAAGAGCGGCGAGCCGTTGAAGACGATGGCGACGCGCGAGCCGCCCCCCTCGGCCGGCTTCATCTTGGAGATCATGTGCTGCAAGAAGAGGAAGCTGCCGTCGTTGATGCGCGGCAAGCCCGCCCCGAACCTCCCCGCGAACCCGAGCCTCGCGTGCTCGTCCTCGATCTCCTCGCGCACCTTTTTCCACTCCACGCCGAACGGCGGGTTGGCGAGCAGGTAGTCGAAGTCTTGCCCGGCGTGCCCGTCCTGCGAGAAGGAGTTGCCGTGGACTATGTGCGCCGCGTGCTTCGGGTCCTTGAGCATCATGTCCGAGCGGCACACCGCGTAGGTCTCGGCGTTCAACTCCTGTCCGTAGACCTCCAGTTGAGCGTCAGGGTTACGGGCGTGCAGGTACTGCTCGGAGACGGAGAGCATCCCGCCGGTGCCGCACGCCGGGTCGAGCATGGTCTTAACGGTGCCTGGTTTGCTGAGCAGCTCGTCGTCCTCGATGAACAGCAGGTTCACCATAAGCTCGACGACCTCGCGCGGCGTGAAGTGCTCGCCGGCGGTCTCGTTGGAGAGCTCGGA
>JADDPU010000325.1 GCA_016781725.1 Rubrobacter sp.
ACACGCGCGGCGAGCGGACGAGCGTGGAGATGAGGTAGAAGGTGCCGAGGACCAGCAACGCGTACGAGTAGACCCAGTAAACCCAGAACCCGGCGCCGTATTCGAGGGCGAGGAACCTCCTCGAAGGGTCGAGCGCGATGCGGCTCCAGACGAGGCCGTGGGCCTCGTTGGTGGCGACGAGGAGCAAGGTGACGAGCGGGACGACCGCCAGGAGCGCCAGGTTGCGGCGGGTGATCCATTGGTCCCTGCAGGTATAGCGCACCGCGAAGACGAACCAGGCGAACGGTACGGTGACGATGCCGAGGTACTCGACCTTGGCCCAGAACACCTTGGCCCCAAGGCGGTCCGCGCCGATCTCGAAGGCGTAGCCGAAGCTCCACACGAACACGGCGAGCATCATAAGCATCACGGCCCCCGCGCCCCGCGCGTCGCGCCTGCGCCAGGCGTAGATGGCGAGCGCCGCCGAGACGGCAGCCGCCGCGAGCAGAACCAGCGTGTACGGTGCGCTAAGCAAACCCCTCAGCCCGCCGCCGGCCAGGTCTTATCCCAACAAACATACGGGTAATGTACTGCACGGAAAGACTATTCCCAAAGTCCCTCCGGCAGCCTACTCGCGGCGATTTATAGTGGTCCTGCCCGGCCCCTCGCGGGAGAGAGGTGCCGGTAACCGGCCGCGCCCGGCCCCCGGCAAGGTACCACTCGCGGGTAGAATCCTCCGGTTTTCCCGTCCGGATGAGGTCTCTCGCTCCTCCGGGGCCGCCCCGGGCGGGCATCGGGGGCCGACGATTGCTATATTCGCATCCTGGAGGATCCATTAAGGGAGGAGCGTAGATTGGCCGGGTTGAGCGTCGGGCAGAAGGTCCCCTACTTTGAGCTGCCGGACCAGCTGGACTATCCCTGGAGCATCTCCGGCCAGTTGGAGACGGGGCCCGTGGTGCTGGTTTTCTACAGGGGCGACTGGGACCCGTACTGCAACGGGCAACTGGCAAGCTACGCCAGGAACTACAGGGAGTTCGAGAGGCGCGGGGCGCAGGTAGCGGGCATCAGCGTCGACCCGCCGCGCAACAACGCGAGGATGGTCGGGAAGCTGCTGCTCCCCTTCCCGCTCCTCAGCGACCCCGAGGGGGAGCTCGCCCGCCGGTACGGCCTGTGGGACGCCGAGGAGGGTGTGGCCGTGCCCGCCGTCGTCGTCGTCGACCAGTCCGGGGAGGTGCGTTACCTCTACAAGGGCAACGACCCCGCCGACAGGCCCGAAGACGGTGAGGTCTTCGCGGCCCTCAAGGGGCTCGGCCGGGGGATAGAGCGCATCACCGGCGGACCCGAGTTCCGGGTGACGGCGGCGCGGGCCCGCGAGACCAGCGTCCGCCCGGACCGGCCCGCGATGGGGCTGGAGCATCTCCTCCCCTGCTACTACGGCGTCCTCTCCACCACCGCCCTCCTCAAGGAGCGGTTCGGCGGCTGGGGCCGCTCGGGGAGAAAGGCGCACAGGGAGGTCGACGGGCACCAGGGACTGGCCCGCCGTTACGCAAACGCCCTCCAACAGACAGTGGAGCTCCAGCGCCAGGAGGGCTGATAGCTCCGGCGGGCCAGTCCCCGCGCCCGATCCCTTCTTCCGCGTAGACGCCACGCCCATGCGCCGCCGCGGGAGAGGAGCCCAGGATTCTGCGCGGGTAGTATATTCACGGTCTGCATGGGCGCGTTCGGCGGATCGGAGGTTGCTTGGGAGCGTTTTTCGAGGAGGGAACCGGGCGTCTTCGGGCCCTCTGGCGGCTCGTTTTCCAGTACTGGGTCAACAGGGTCGCCGTCGCGCTCCTCGCCAATTTGCTCGTGGTCGCCTGGCTCTCAGTGCGTCCCGGCGAGGGGGGCGGCTCCGGTGGTCTCGACGTCTCCGCCCTCGCGGGCTCCCCCGCGCTGCCCCTGATCAGCAGCCTAGCCGGGCTTGTGGGCGCGCTCCTCAGCGTGTGGCTGGCGACCCGGTTTTTGGACCGGCGGCCTTTCCGGGACCTCGGGTTCAGCCTGGACCGCGGGTGGTGGCTCGACCTCTCCTTCGGGATGGCCTTGGGCGCGCTGCTCATGACGATCATTTTCCTGGTGGAGGCGGGCCTCGGCTGGATCTCGGTCACCGGCGCCTTCGAGACCGTGGGTACGGGCGCGCCTTTCGCGCTCTCCATCCTCCTGCCCGCTGCGGCGTTCGCGTGCGTGGGCATCTACGAAGAGACGGTCTCCCGCGGCTACCAGCTGCGCAACGCCGCCGAGGGGCTCAACTACCCGGCGGTCGGTCCCCGCGGGGCCGTGCTCGCGGCGTGGGTCTTGTCCTCGGTCTTCTTCGGCGCGCTGCACGCCGGCAACCCCAACGCCACGCCCTTGAGCACCTTCAATATTATCCTGGCCGGTCTGATGCTCGGCTTCGGCTACGTGCTCTCAGGCCAGCTCGCGATCCCCATAGGCCTGCACCTCACCTGGAACTTTTTCCAGAACGCCGTCTACGGCCTCCCGGTCAGCGGCTTCGGAACGTTCGGGGCGAGCTTTCTCTCGGTAGAGCAGGGCGGTCCCGACCTCTGGACCGGCGGGCCTTTCGGGCCCGAGGGCGGGCTGCTCGCCCCCGCCGCCATGCTGCTCGGCGTCCTCCTCACGGCGCTCTGGGTGCGGCTGCGCAGCGGGAAGGTCTCTCTCCACACCCCCATCGCCCACGGCCGCGGGACGCCCCACGAGCCGTAACTGGCCCGCGCCGAAACCCCGGCGACGTCTCAGGCCCGGTTCATCAGGGCCTTGTAGATCTGGTGGAGGTAGTCGGAGACTGTGACGATGGCGAATACGGAGGCCACGAGGCGGGTGACGCGCGGCACGAGCACGAGGCCGTAGGTAAACAAGGAGGCTACCCACACGCCCAGGCAGAACTTGCAGGTCAGGAGCTCGCCCAGGGACCTCCGCAGCCCTTCGCCCCTGGGCTTCTCGTCGACCTTCTTGGGGCTCTCCTTCTCCTGAAGCTCGGTGAACGGGGCGCGTAGGGGGCTCGTGACCGCGTCCTGGGACCCAATCAAGCTCACCTTGTGGGCCGCCATCCCGAGCAGCGCGATGTCCTTCGCGTCGATTCGCTCGGGGATAGGGCGTCCCGTGACCCGGGCGACGAGGAAGAAGAGGGCGAAGATCAGGTTAAAGACCCCCGCCAGCACGCCGTATGAGGAGAGAGAGATGTCTTCACCCTTTTTGTAGCCCTCGAAGATGCCCTCGGGCGGGTTGTCGTCGCTCATGATCTCTCCTAGCCTAGAGACGCTTGCTCGCTGGTATCTCAGGGGATATCCCCCTCACGTCGAGACCCCTAAACATATGCGGCCCTCAAGGGACGGCGCGGACCCTCCAATTTACCCTCCCACGCAGGGGGTCTTCGCGCAGCTCGAAGTCGTCGCCCGCGCGCTCCAGGCGCAGCGATCGCAACTCGCCGTCCTCGGGGAGACAGAAGAGTCCCTCGGCAGAAGATCGCGCGCCGAAGACCCTTAGCTCTATCTCGCCCCAGTCCATACGGTCCGTAGACTGGGCGAGCGCCACGTGAGGGATCGCCACGCCGCCCCTGACGAGCATCACCACGGGGAGCGGCCCGGCGCGGAGGTGGCTCCAGCGGGGGCCCTCCTGGGTCTCCCCGCTCTGGTAGTCGGTCCAGAGGCCAGGCGGCAGGTAGACGTCGCGGCTTCGTGCGTCCTCCAGCAGGGGAGCGACGAGGATGTCCGTGCCGAAGAGGTACTGGTCCTCGACCGTCCAGGAGGTCTGATCCTCCGGGTACTCGAAGAAGAGGGCGCGTAGCATCGGGTGGCCGTTCTGGGAGGCGAGCCTTGCCTGGGCGTAGATGTAGGGCATCAGTCGGTATCTCATCTCCACGATACGCCGGAAGTCCTCGGTGAACTTCTCCCCGTACTCCCAAGGCTCGGTGGGCGGCGCCCCGTGGCAGCGGCTGTGGGAGCAGAGAACGCCGAAGGCGAGCCAGCGCTGGTAAAGGTCAGCCGGGCTGCTGTAGGCGAAGCCCCCGATAAAGTGGCTCCAGAACGAGAAACCGCACAGCCCGAGCGAGAGGCCGGCGCGCAGGGTGGCGGCCATCGCGGTGTCGGTGTTCTCGGCGTCGCCGCCCCAGTGAAGCGGGTAGCGCTGGCTCCCCGCCCAGGCGCTGCGGGCGAAGATGGCGCCGTTGCCGGTCACGCGTTCGGTGACCTCGGCGACCGCCTTGTTGTAGCGCAGGGGGAAGAGGTTGTGTTCGTGGAAGCCGCCGTGGCGTGCCGCGTAGATGCCGGAGAGCGGCGCGGCCTCGCCAAAGTCCGCCGTGAAGATCCCGACCCCCATCTCCAGCAGCTTCGCCAGCTTCTCCCGGTACCAGCCGACGGCCTCCGGCCTGCTCAAGTCCAGGACGGCGTCATCCACCGGCGGCTTGCCGTTCGCGCTCAAGACGACGTGCTCCCTCTCGATGGCTTCGGCGCGCAACTCGTTGTTCGGGTTGAGGTAGGGTAGCTGCCACAGGCTGACGCGGAAGCCGTCCTCCTTGAGGTCGGAGAGCATCTTCTGCGGGTCCTCGAAGCGGGAGGGGGAGAACCGGAAGTCGCAGCGGTGCGGCACCTCGGTCCAGTCGGTGTCGAGGTGGATGACGTCGGAGGGGATGCGGTGGTCGCGCAGCTTCTTCGCGACCTCGCGGGTCTCCTTCTCTGAGGAGTAGGACTCGCGGCCCATCCAGAGCCCGAAGGTCCAGAGGGGCGGGGTCGGGGCGCGGCCGGTGAGGGCTGTGTACTCGGTCAGGATCTCCTTCGGAGAGCCCAGAAAGACGAACAGATCGAGGTGATCGTCGCCGAGGTACGCGACGTTCGCGCCGTCGTAGGAGGCGCCGAGGTCGAAGGTGAGCGGGGCGCTCGTGTGCACGAACATACCGTAGCCGCGGCTGCTCATAAAGAACGGCACGGGCTTGTACATGTAGGGCGTCTGGGCGCTGTAGGCGTCGTAGGTGGAGAGGATCATCTTCTGGCCGCGCTTGTCCAGGCGCGTGAAGGACTCCCCGCCGCCGAAGAGCCTCTCGCCCGGACTGAGAGAGAAG
>JADDPU010000396.1 GCA_016781725.1 Rubrobacter sp.
GCCGGCTACTCCTACCTCCTGCACCGCCACCACGAGGACGAGTACCGCCCCGAAGAGAGCGGCCCGCGCAGCGGAGCGGCCGGCATCCTGATCTGCGGCGAGCACACCGGCACCCACATAGACGCCCTCTGCCACCAGGCCGACGCCCTCACCCTCTGCGGCGGCATCCCGGTCGGGGAGGTGCAGACCTCGCGCGGCTTCACCAGGCACGGCGTCGAGGAGATACCTGCGATCGTGGCCCCGGGCGTCCTCCTCGACGTGGCCGCCAAGGACGGCGTCGATTCTCTGGAGCCGGGCCGCGTCGTCACCGCCGCGGACCTCGAAGCCTGCTGCGAGCGGCAGGGCGTTGGCGTCGAGGCCGGGGGCGTGGCGCTCGTGCGGCTCGGCAACGCCCGCTTCTGGGACGACGAGGAACGCTACCTGGCCGGGCCGGGGATGGACGGGACCGCAGCGCGCTGGCTCGCCGAGCGAGGCGTGCTCGCCGTCGGGGCGGACAACATGGCGTGGGACGCGCCGGGCTTGAAGGACCCCGAGCTGGGGTGCCTGTTGGCGGGCCACTTGATCCTGCTGGTGCGCCACGGCATCTACATCGTCGAGAACCTCGTCCTCGACGACCTCGCCGCCTCGGGCCACCACCGCTTCGAGTTCGTCTGCACCCCGCTCAAGCTGGTCGGCGCCACAGGCTCTCCCGTGAGGCCCTTGGCGCTCGTCTCCGGATAGTCCGTCGGCGTTGGCGCCTGGTGCGGTTCTCTAGCGAGACGGGTCGGTTAACAGGCAACCCGCAAGAACGCGCCGTATGCCGACGGGTTGCAGGTTCATGGTTTGCAGGCGTACAGCCTCGACCCACTCCAGGTCGTAGAGGTTATCCGGCGACCGACGCTCTCGCTCCGGGCCGGTGATCCCCAGCTCCCCACGATAGCTGGCCGCAAGAAAGTAGTGCTCCAGGCGCCCGTCGTTGTCACAAGTGCAGAGTCTCTCGCCGAGCTTCACCGTCAAGCCCGTCTCTTCCTTTGCCTCCCGGACAGCGGCATCGTTGGCCGTTTCGCCGGGCTCCACACCTCCGCCGGGCACCACGTAATAGTCTCTGTCTGCTCTCTTGCGATGCATGAGCAGGATGCGTCCATCGTTCACTATGATGACGGCGGCACGCTCTTTTATCCGCTCTCCCATTCCGCCCCCTTCGTGTGCTGGCCGAGGGTCGGGGGAGGGCGTCGGATCGGCAACCGTGCGCCGTCCACGAGCAGCGGCGAGGCGAGCAACTCGATCGTCCCTGCGGAGGGGTGATCCAACGCCTGCAGCATGCCGGAGCCGAGGACGTGCTCGTCTCTGAAGACGTCGGCGAGCGTGTTGACCGGGCCGCAAGGGACGCCGGCGCCCCGGATCTCCCCGGTCCACTCGTCCGCCGTCCGCTTGCCGAACTCTTTTTGCAACTCGGCGACGAGCTCTTCGCGGTTGGCGACGCGGTCGGGGTTGGTGGCGTAGCGCTCGTCCCCGGCGAGCTCGGGACGCCCGATAGCGCGGCACAAATTGGCGAACTGGGTGTCGTTGCCGACGGCGACGACAAGCGGTTTATCCGAGGCTTCGAAGGTCTGGTAGGGGACGATGGAGGGGTGGGCGTTGCCGATGAGGCCGGTGTCTACGCCACCTACGAGGAACTCCTGTCCGCGGTTGGCTAGCCAGCCGAGCGTGGACTCGAAGAGCGGCACCTCCAGGCGTGCGCCCTCGCCCGTCACCGAGCGTCGGTGGAGGGCCGCGAGGACGGCGTTCGAGGCGTACAGGCCGCAGACGATGTCGGAGATCGCGACGCCGACCTTCGTCGGCCCGCCGTCCGGCTGGCCGGTTATGGCCATGATGCCGCCCCTCGCCTGCACGAGGAAGTCGTAGCCTGGACGATCCTGGTCGGGGCCAGGCCCGAAGCCGGTGATAGAGCAGTAGATCAAGCCGGGGTTCGCCTCCCGCAAAGCCTCGTGGCCGAGGCCTAGCTTCTCGAGGGCGCCGCGCCTCCAGTTCTCGATCAGGACGTCAGCCCCGGCCGCCAGGCTCTTAACCCGCTCCAGGTCCCCCGAATCTTTCAGGTCCAGGCCCACCGAGCGCTTGTTGCGGTTAACGGAGAGGAAGTAGGCCGACTCGCCGCCCGCGAACGGGGGACCCCAGTGGCGGGTGTCGTCCCCGCGCTCGGGGTGCTCGACCTTGAGAACGTCCGCGCCGAGGTCGGCGAGCACCATCGTCGCGTAAGGCCCGGCGAGGACCCGCGAGAGGTCCAGGACCCTCACCCCCTCGAGCGGCAGCACGGCCCTACGTCCTCGGGTCGTCTATGAGGAAGAGGCGCGTCGGGCCGGGGGCCAGGTTGCGGCCCCTATGCGCCCCGCCACCGAGGGGGGCCGGGGGAAGCAGGAAAGCCTCGCCCTCCTTCGCGCTCAGCGGGAGGCTCCCGTCGTCGAACTCGTACTCGATCTCCCCGCGGAGCACGTAGCCGCGGTGCCCCTCCTCGCACCACTCCTCGCGACCGACACCTTCTGCGTACTCGACGGTAGCCCAGCGGGCGCCCCCGACGTCGCTCTCCCTGGCGCGGATGCCAGGGGCGTCGTCGGTCCAGGGAAGCTCGTCGAAGGGGATCCTGCGCGGGTCCATGCCGCCAGTCTACCCGCGCCCGAGGCTCAGGGCCAACCTCTGGAGAGTAAGAGGGTTCGTAATCGCTGCTCGGGCCATGTGAGATAATCCGGCGGCCAGGAGGCGAGAAGGCTACCCGAGGTGAGACGATGGCTACGACCGCGAAGCAGACGGCAACTACTTCGACCCGTCCCCGGACGGACGATTTTCTGGGCCTGGACGCCCACCTCTCCGAGGTGGAGATCGGCGTCAGGGAGGGGGTCCGCTCTTTCGTCCGGGAGAGGATAAAGCCGAACATCAAGGGGTGGTACGACGAGGCAGTCTTCCCGAGGGAGATCGTACCCGAGTTCGCGGAGTTGGGTCTGCTCGGGATGCACCTCCACGGCTACGGGTGCGCCGGAAAGAGCGCGGTCGAGTACGGTCTCGCTTGCATGGAGCTCGAGGCCGGGGACTCCGGCCTGCGCACCTTCGTCAGCGTGCAGGGCTCGCTCTCGATGTCCGCCATCCACAAGTTCGGCTCCGAGGAGCAAAAACAGGAGTGGCTGCCGAGGATGGCAAAGGGGGAGGCTATAGGCTGCTTCGGCCTGACCGAGCCGACCGCGGGCTCTGACCCCGCGAGCATGAAGACTTTTGCCAGGCAGAGCCAGGATGGGTGGGTCTTGAACGGCGAGAAGCGCTGGATCGGGCTGGCTACCATCGCCGACGTCGCCGTCGTCTGGGCGCGCACGGACGAGGAGGGAAACCCGGTCCGCGGCTTCCTCGTCCCGACCGACACCCCCGGCTTCTCCGCAAGGGACATAACCCCCAAGCTCTCGATGCGCGCCTCGATCCAGTGCGACGTCTCCCTCAAAGACGTACACCTCCCCAGGAGCGCCATGCTACCCGGGGCCCGTGGGCTCGGTGGGCCCTTCTCCTGCCTCAACGAGGCGAGGTACGGCATCATCTGGGGCGCGATGGGGGCCGCGCGGGACTGCTACGAGTCGGCCCTGGCCTACGCGAAGGAGCGCGAGCAGTTCGGCGAGCCGATAGGCTCGTTCCAGCTCGTGCAGCAGAAGCTCGTGAACATGCTAGTGGAGGTCGGCAAAGGCACGCTGCTGGCGCTGCACCTCGGCAGGATGAAGGACGCTGGAACCCTGCGCAACGAGCACCTGAGCTTCGGCAAGCTCAACAACGTCAGGGAGGCCATAGAGGTCGCCAGGGAGGCGCGCACCGTCTTCGGCGGCAACGGCGTCACCCTCGACTACCCTCCCATGCGCCACATGAGCAACCTGGAGAGCGTGAGGACCTACGAGGGCACGGACGAGGTCCACACCCTCATCCTCGGCAACGCCATCACCGGCATGCCGGCCTTCCGCTAGCACGGGCCTCCTACCTATGCGACGGGAGGCGAGATAACGCGGATGAAGGCCATACTAGTGGAGGAGTTCGGCGGGCCCGAGGTGCTCCGACACACCGACGTCGAGCGCCCCTCGCCGGGCGAGGGGGAGGTACTCATAGAGGTCCACTCCGCGGGTATCAACTACGCCGACACCATGCGTCGCCGCAACCGGTACCTCACCCGCCAGCCGTTGCCCTTCACCCCAGGTTCGGAGGTCGCCGGCGTCGTGGCGGAGGTTGGGGGAGGCGTCGAGGGCGTATCGGAGGGCGACCGGGTGGTCACCCTGATCCGGACGGGCGGCTACGCTGACTACGCCGTCGCCCCGGCGGGGGGCCTGATCCCGCTCCCAGACGGCCTCGAGTTCGACGAGGCAGCCGCCGTGCCCCTGCAGGGCCTGACCGCCTACCACATCCTCAAGACCTCGGGCGCCATGAGAGAGGGAGAGAGCGTCCTCGTCCACGCCGCGGCCGGCGGCGTCGGCACGCTCGCCGTCCAGGTGGCGAAGCTCCTCGGCGCTGGCACGGTTATCGCCACCGCCAGCAGCCGGGAGAAGCTCGACCTCGCCCTCTCTTTAGGCGCCGATGTCACCATCGACTACACCGAAGACGACTGGCCGGAGAGGGTTCGCGAGGCCACCGGCGGCGAGGGCGCCGACGTTATCCTCGAGATGGTCGGCGGCGACTTCCCGGAGAAGAACCTGACGTGTCTATCCTTCTTCGGCCGGATGGTCGTCTACGGGGCTGCGAGCGGGGAGCGGGGGAGCATCGACCCGGAGACGTTGATGAACAAGTGCCAATCGGTGGTCGGGTTCTGGCTCGTGCCGATCACGAGCCGCCCCGACCTCTTCGTGCCGAGCCTGCGGGAGGTGCTCGGTTGGGTCTCCTCCGGCGACCTGCGCCTGACCATCGGCGCCACCTACCCCCTCGAACGGGCAGCCGAAGCCCACGCCGACCTCGAAGGCCGCCGGACGACTGGCAAGCTACTGCTGAAACCCCGAGGCTTCAGGCATCAGGTTATCGCCCGGCAAAACGCCCGAGCGGCTGTCGAAAACACGTAGTCGCGCTTGCAAGAGACTGCCGGAAACGAG
>JADDPU010000210.1 GCA_016781725.1 Rubrobacter sp.
CGCCAGAGCACCTACTGCAGGCCGGCGTACTTCGAGGCCGTGCGCCAGGCACCAGGGTTCAAGGGTCACATCGCGCACACAACCCCGCCAAACCCTAAACTTCGCCTTCCGTGCCCGCATAGGTCCGCTGCGCATCACGCCCCACGAGCAGGCGGTCGAGCTGGAGATCGCCGGGGGAGGCTCGTAGCGGCCTAACCCACCGCCCACCGGCAAAAACCGTGGGCGCAGTAAACATGCCGGGGTATCCTGTTCCCAGAATGAAGCCGCTCAAGCTGACCGTAGAACCCATCCCCGCGACCTCGGCGGGAAAGAGCCTCAACAGGCTGCTGCCGAAGCATCGCTGGGACAAGATAAGGAAGCAGGTTTACGCCGAGTACGAATACAGGTGTGCCGTCTGTGGGGTGGACCCGAAGGAAGCCCCGGAGAGGGTGTACCCTACTCACGCCCCTTTGCTCACGGACCCGGCGCTCATCGAGAGGTACGGAAAGCAGCGCGGGGATGCCCTCAACCGCCGCCCAAGAAAGGTACGCCTCGAATGCCACGAGGTTTGGGAGTACGAGGAGCAGACCCGCGTTCAGCGGCTATCGAGCCTCGTCGCGCTGTGTACCCGGTGCCATCAGGTCAAGCACTGGGGGTGGGCGCGGACGCACCTGATGCCGCCGTCCTGGTGGCCGGAGGAACGGAAGGCTCACTACCGAGGGCCACGGCTACGTAAGGGAGGACCCTGGCGCGGTGTTTGGGACGACGAGCAACGGCTCGCCATCCACCTACTCCTCAACAGAGCGTACTATCCGGGCTACTACCCCCTCGAAGAACACTTCATGTGGGTCAACGACTGCGACCTCGAAACGCTCCGAGAGCACGTCGCAGAAGCCGCCGATGTGTGTTTCCGCAGGTCGCAGCACGAGTGGCGGGTGGACTTCGGGAAGTTCGCCTAACTCACGCCCACCGCAAGCCCGCCAGGAGGCCCGCTTAGCACCATATGCGGTCACGATGCAACGCACGTCGCCACGGGGGGCATCCTGTTCTGGATACGTTCCGCGTGGGCCTCCGGCGAGGAGGTCAGGCTGGACGTGGTGCTGGGCTAAAGGTTAGCCACCACCTCCTTTGTCGCCCGGTTCCACGCCACGGTTCAAGTCCTGCTCAAGAATCCGTTTTGCTATTGCGCGGTCTGCCTCGGCCAGTCGAGGGTCAGACGGCACCGGACCTCCTAGCAGATCGTCGAGGTATCCAGGGTCTCCCGGACGCTTGTTGCGCTTGATACTCTCTTCCAGTACGTAACGGCTTATGTCCGGCTCCATGACCGAAGGTATGGGAGTGTAAGTAGAGCTGGATGTGCCTACACGTCCCCTGAGCCTGCTTACTTCGGCCCCGAGTTGACTAACCTCCGCTTGGACCTCTTGAAGGGCGGCCAGCACTTGAGCGTCGCGCCGTTCTTCGGGGTTGCCACTCTCGTACATGGCCTTGAGGTCTATGGCGACTGACACGGGGGTGAAAAAGTCCGTCGGGTTCTCTTCGAGGGCGCTGACCTGATCTCCCAGCCCTTGCTTGCACGCCGCCACGCTGTCCAGGTCCCGGTACGTGAACTGTATGGTGCGACTCTGATTTACGTCAAAGGGGATGCGCTCGCCCGCCTCGATCAGGGTAACGATAGGTTTCCTGGTCGCGTGGCGTATGGCCAACTCGTAGAAAACGTTCGGGTTGCTGCCGGTTAAGTCCGCAACCACTAAGTCGTCGTCTATCAAGTGCTCGATGACCTGATTCGTGATCATGCCCGGCTGCGAGATTCGGTCTGCTCGTACGGTCTCATAATCGAGATTCGCCATTACCGGCTCTATGATGTATCGCAACACTTGGTCGGAGCGCCGCCTTATCTCGCTCCCTTCCTCGCCTATGGGGGTTACGGCGAAGCATACTTTCCTCTTCTGCCCCTTCTTAGCCACGTGATGCTCCTGTTCGTGTAGTTCTCTAACCAACTGCCTGCGTGGCGAACCCGAGCAGCGCCTGCATGACCGAGCCGGTGAACCAACTGTGCCTCTCCATAACGCCGCTGAACTGCGACAGCGCCCCCCGGTCAAGGTAGTCGCCGCGTTCGAGGAGCCGCTGCACCTGCGCCAGCGCCCGCTTTAGCTCCTCCTTGTCCTCGCCGCCCTCCTCCTCGATGCGCTGCTCGATGGCCCGGAAGTCGAAGGTGTTGGTCAACTCGGCAGTGTTGTGAGTGCCGATCACGCTGCCCTGCACGTTCCCGAAGAACTGGAACGTGGACCCGGCATCCGGCTTGTTGCCCTCCACCTCGTCTATCCCTTCCCTCGTGACGCTGAACATGCCCCAATCCGCGCTCTGCCTCTTCAGAAAACCCCTGCTGCCGAGATACTGGGCCACCGTGCGCAGCTTCTCCACGTAGCCGGAGCCGGGCGTCCCGAGATCGTCCGGGCCTAGCTGTTCCGCGACCCGATTCAACATCACGATGGTTGACGGCTCGTTGAGCCCTATCTCGTACGAGATGCGCAAGAACTCAGGGGCCATCCTTCTGATCTCTCCGGCGTCGGTCACGAAGGTGCCTCCTGCTTGGCCTCCATTGCCGCCCCCATTGTCTCACACGGCCTCCAGAAGCCACGCTAGAGGCCCTGTACAACCCTCTGGAGGACGCAGAGTTTCTCTGCCCCCCCACCACACCCTCAAGTGGCCCAAGAGGTGCAGGAATGGGGTGCTGGTGTAAGCCCGGATTCGGGCCGTTCGGAGTAGAATACTGCGCATGGAGAACCTCGAAGGGAGCTTGAGCCTAATGGCCCTGTTCCATCCGCCGCCTAGCTACCCGGTAACTCCGGCGTTGGGGGAGGACCTTCGCGTGAGGCAGTCTGGACGAGCCTGGCTTTTTCCCGGCACCGACCCACTGCGTACCAGGGTTCAGGACGTTGATCTTGGGGAACTGGAACAACGTCTACGAAGCTATTACGAAGCCTACTACTCCCACCTTCACGAAAGGCTATCGCGATATCCGGCGAGGTCCGATATATTCCCCGATGTCCTCCTTGGGCCGAGGCACATCGTGGCCGAACTCGCGGCGGACGGGGTGGTGGTGATCCACTGGCCTGCGCAGGAGCAGGCGTTCGAGTTTGAGGCTTCCCTCCACCGCACGGCGCAGGACATAACGGGCCTACACCGCTTGTGGGCCTCCAGCGGGAGGTCGGCCACGTTCTTCCAGTACGATGCCGGGTCCGACTTCGGGGCCTACCAGATGTGGAGGCCCGAACTCATCGAGGGCAGCGCGACCGTCAGGACCAACTGGACGCGTATGGATATCGCTAGCCTGGACAGCCTCGACTCCGTATTAGTGGAGTCTCAAGCTGTCGAGTATGCCGAAAACGACGTTCAGGTCGCCGCCGATGCTTACCTGATGGGACTAGCCCCAGCATCGCCTGGTAAAGAGCAACAGGACAGGGTGATCGCCGAGCTAGAGTTCGCCATAGACGAGTTTGAGAGGGTGTTGGCCCGTGAACCCGACGAGAAGCTAATTCAGCAGTACCTGACCATAAAGAGGAACCGTATACTCCTGGACCCGAGCGCGTTGTCCATCATGCCTCAGGTAAAGCTAGGTGCAGAGTACGTGCCGGACTTCGTGATACAGGCGGCCGAAGGGCAGTACGTCCTCGTGGAGATCGAGCGTCCCGCTCTCCCGCTGCTCACGGAGAAGGGTAGGCCCAGGGCGGAGCTTGTTCACGCCCAGCAACAGGTAAAGGACTGGTTCGACTGGATCGGAAGGCACGGTGAGTATGCCAGATCGGTTCTGCCGGGGATAAGCGAACCGGAGGGGTGGGTAATCATGGGTCGGAGAAGCAGCATACCCGCCCAGCACAGAAACGTTCTGGCTAGAGAGAACGTGGAGGCTCGGCGTCTGACTACGAAGACATACGACGATCTCCTGGACAGGGCCAGACAGCACCTAGCCAACCTTCGCCAGTTGTAGCGGTTGTAGAGCAGCTAGAAAATCGAGGTGCGGGTGGCGTAGGTAGCAGTACGCTCTAGAGGTCCAGTTGGGGGTGCTCTCCGCCCAGACGCGCCCTCTGCGCCTCCTTGAACGTGCCGTACTGCGGCGGCATCTTCACCTCGACCCCGTGCAGCAGCTCCTCGATGGTGAGTATCTGGATGCGCGGGTAGTCCTGGCCCCAGCCGGGCGAGTGGTAGAAGCCCGCGCTGACCGCCTCGGTCTTCATGTCGCGGCTGGGTTCTTCGAGCGTGATGAACACACCCATCGCCGCCTCCTCGCGCTCCACGGTGCCCCGCAGGTCGCGTATGTCGCCGCTCTTGACCTTGCCGGACTTGACCTGCACGAGCACCCGCTTGGGCCTGCGGGTGTTGTCGTCCACGAAGTTGATGATGCCGTCTATGCCCTTGTCGGAACCCTTCTTGCCCGTCTTGCCCGCACCCGTGCCGCCGAGCGGCTTGGCGCGGATCAGGGACAGCGCCCACCACTGGAACTGGTAGCGGTCGTCCTGGGCGAGTTGGTGGGCCGCCCCCACGTCGCCCGGCTCCCCGAGCACCTCGAACTCGATGCCGGGGAACATGGCCTCTAGGCGGTACTTCTGCAAGGCGATGGACAGGTGGGTCACGTCTATGCCGATCCACCTCCGCCCCAGCTTTTGCGCCGCCGCGATGGTCGTACCGCAGCCGCAGAACGGGTCCAGAACCATGTCGCCAGGGTTGCTGCTGGTGTTGATGATCCGCTCCAGTAGACGCTCGGGCTTCTGGGTTGGGTAGCCTAGCCGCTCCGCCGCCTGCGAACTTATGGGGCCTATGTCCGTCCACACGTCCTGCAAGGGCACGCCGGGCATCTCGTCCAAGTACCTCTTGTAGCGCGGAACAGCCCCTGGTTTAGTCTGTATGATGCGACCCTGCTGGATCAGCTCGTCCATCGTCTGCCTGCTGTACCGCCAGTACCTGGTGACGCCCATGACCTCGTAGGACGGGTTGCCCTTCGCCGCCCCGCCGGGGCCGGTTATGTTGTCTAGCTGGTAACGCCGCCCCGTCGCGGCCTCCACGTGCTTGTAGTTGGACTCGACATACTCCTGGTCATAGGGCGTGTAGATAGGGTTCCAGGTCCACTCCTCGCCCTTCGTGTAGAACAGAATCACGTCGTGGACGCGCCCGTGTTGGCGGCGACCCTGTTTCGTGTCGCTGTGCGCCGTGCTGCGCTTCCAGATGATCTCCGTGCGGAACCGGGTCGGACCGAAGATCGCGTCCATGACCAGCTTCAGGTAGTGGCTGGAGGTCGGGTCGCAGTGCAGGTACAGGCTCCCGGTCGGCTTCAGCACGCGGTGCAGCTCCACTAGCCGCGCCGCCATCATCACCAGGTAGGCCATGACCTGGTTGGTGCCCAGCAGTTCGCGCAGGGCGGCAACCACCCTGGACACCTCGTCGGGGGCCTCCGTCACCAGCTCGTGGTAGGTCTCCTCCGCGACGTGGCTCCAGTGCCAGGTGTCCTCAAACGCCTCTATCTGCGCCTCGCTGTCCTTGCCGCTCTCGTCCTTGAACAGCACGTTGTAGTTGCGGGCGGAGTTGAAGGGCGGGTCCAGATAGATGAGGTCTATGCTTTCAGATGAGGTCTATGCTTTCGGTCGGAACATGGTCGCGCAGTATGTCTAGGTTGTCGCCGTAAAACAGCGTGTTGGCGGTGATCGACCGTTGCACTCTTCCTCCTCGTGGTCCACCCTCGCGAGCAGTATCTCACAGCCCACAGAAGCGCCGCAAAGGCCCCCAGAAGCCCCGCTACGGGGCACGGGCACCGTTACCCCACTACCTCACCCTTACCAACTACAAACAGTTATTTGCAGCCTGACTCCGGCGTTACACTCGGGCAGCCGGGACGCTACCGCAGAACCCGTAGCCTGACCGCGCAGCACCCTGCACCCCGAATCAGCAGGCCGGGGGAAGAATGGTCCGGCACTCCGTACGTTGCTCCCGGACGCCCCCCGCCCTATCTTCTGCGGTCCTCGCAGGAACCCCTGCATCGGGGCACTTTCCCGCCCCCGCATGGTATACTCTCTAGGTCCCTCCCCCCAGGGGGTGGGCGGCACAATCGAATAGACGAACGATCAGAGCGAAAGGGAGAAAGCGCGAGATGCGCGCCCTTTCGCTCTTTGTCGTTGGAGAAGGAGGTAGAGCAGGTGGAGGGCATCCGGGTTATGAGGAAACGGGCCGGTATGACGCAGGCGCAGCTTGCGGAGCGAGCGGGCGTGAACCAGCACCACATCTCCAGGTGGGAGAAGGGGCGGGTGGAGCCGAGCAGGGCGAACCTGGAGAGGGTGGCGGACGCGCTCGGCGTGCTGCCCTGGGAGCTGCACCTGGCGCAGGAGATGGTGGAAAGGTCGAGGGTCGTGGAGAAGGCCGTGGAGGAGTACGCCCTGGCGGGCGCATAGACAAAGGAAAAGCCTCCGACCGATTGGGCAACGGGAGGGAGGCGGACACCGTGGGAGGTGTAGCAGTGAATGTAGCACACGCAAGCGCGCAGACAAAGGCGATCTCGGAGGAGGAGCGCGGCCTGTTGGCCAAGACGCTGGACGACACGCTGGACGCCATCTCGCTGGAGCAGGCGATAGCCCGCGCCCCCAGGAGCAAGAAGGACGCGGCGGCTAGGACCTGGGCGATGGGCGACACGCTCGGGAAGCTGGTCCGCAACCTGCTCAAGCTGTGGGAGGGCAAGGGGGAGGCCGAGGACGACGCCATCCACAAGACGATGCCCGAGCTGGTCCTGGAGCTAGGGTCCACCGAGCGCAAGATCAGGACGGCCATACGGACGGGCCTGGAGGAAGGGATACTCGAAGCCCGCCCCGGCTACCGGCCATCGGACCGACGGCAAACGGTCTACTACACGCTGAAGGTCCGCGACGGCTTCACCGAGGGCGGCCCGATGTTCCTGACCTACGTCGAGGGGGGGCGGCCACCCTACGACGCCGATCCCGAAGACCGCCACGCCGAGTATCGCCGTCTGGAGCTGCGGGTGGTGGCCCACTCGAAGGAGGCGCTGGAGGTCTCCGGCGTGTTCGGCACGGAGATGCTTTCAATATACGCACCCTCATCCACGTAGGGTGGCCGTGGTACGACGAGGGCGTCGCCGTGCTCAGCGTGACGACGGGGGTCTTCGGCGACGACCCCGCGAGCTGGGACCTCAGGTGCGACCTCTCTTTCGGGGCTCCCAGCGATTGGCAGCTCGAGGTCTGGCAGCACTGCATAGACACCCTGCCGCCCCAGATGCTCATGTACGGCACCGACACCTTCTGGCCGATAGACCCCGAGATGTACCGCGAGCAGTACCTCCAGCCGCAGCTCGGGCTCTTCGAGACGGCCGCGACCCTCGGGCACATAGTGCAGGAGGGCAGCCCGGCCCGCGAGGAGTACCGCAACATGATCTTCTACGGCAATGCTTACGATCACTGGCAGAACGCGATCAAGGCACCCCAAAACCCACGACCGGCGCCGGAGCCCATACGAGCACCTAACGCCCACCAAGGGCACTCGCATTGACCGGAGGCTAGGGTCGAGATAGGCAAGATGTGACCATCCGCCGAGCGAGAGACGAGGATGTCGAGAACATCCTGGACCTGCTGACCTACTACGAGGTGCCCCGAAGCTACTTCGAGCCGTTCTACCTGAGGGACCCGAGCTATCGTCCCGAGCACTCCTGGGTCGCCGAGGAAGAGGGGCGATTCGTGGCTCATATCCGCGTCTTCGACCGGACTATCCGGGTGGGCGAGGCAGGGCTGCGCGTCGCAGGGATCGGCAGCGTCATCACGGCTCCGGAGAGCCGAGGACGCGGGCTGGCCGGCCAGCTCCTTCGAGACGTGTTGGCCGAGACACCAAAGGAAGGGTTCGCCTACTCGCTCCTACGAGCCTATCAGCCCGTCCTCTACGAACGCCATGGATGGGCGTCTATACAGAGTGACCTCGTACGCGCGACGCTGCCTCCGGACGGCGCCCCTCCCGTCGAGCGGTTTACCGAGGGGGACTTACCTGAAGTAATGCGCCTCTACGAATCGTCGAATGTCGCACGAAGCGGGACGACGGTACGCTCGCCCGAGTACTGGAGGTCGCAGCTCGAATGGCTCAACGAAGACAGGGAAGGGTTCCTCGTCTCCCGCGCCGAGAATGGAACACTCGCCGGATACGTCAGGAGCCGCGTCGGAGAGGCCGAGGCAGAGATTCTGGAGCTAGGGATCCGTCGGTGCGACGCGAAGACCGGCCGGGCGTTGCTCTCAGCAGCGGCCGCGCGGAGTGGCGGACGGCTAAAAGCGCACCTGCCGTCCTCGCTGAGAACTCTGTTCCGCCCCGAGGAGAGCGAGGTTACGAGCGCGTTCGGGCTGATGGGTAGGGTCCTAGATCTCGCCATGCTCGTGGAGGCGGTGAGGCCGCTCTGGATGAGACGCGTGCGCGAGTCTGGCGGTCGGGGTGGATCCTTTAACCTGGCGACGAGCGCGGGACACGCCGAGGTGCGCGTGAGGGCCGAGGAGGTCGAGGTCTTCCGAAGCGCCAGGGCCCCGATACATGCGCTGGGCGAGGGAGAGTTCGCGCACCTGCTCTTTCGCGGCTTCGATAGTGTCGCCACCGAAAGGCTCGGCGCCCGACCAGATTCGGATCTTCTGCGGACACTGTTCCCAAAGCAGGACTTCGTTGTGTGGCGAGCTGACGCTTTCTAGGCTAGATGTGCAGCGCCAGTAGGGGACGACCCAAAGCGTGAACTGGGGTATTGAGCGACAGAACGTCCTCGACCGGGTCGTGACGGTCTGCTCTAGCGTGTTCGTTTCTCCTTCGCCGGTCGTCCTACCTTTTCGGGCAATTCTCGGACCGGCGTTAGCGCTAGGTCCTGGATCCTCCAGTCGAGGTCCTAGGCGCGTTTCAGGGCGTCCTCGACCTTCTGCGTGATGTTCGTCTCGTCGGAGGGCACCACGCGGGCCTTCCCGAAGTACACTTGCCCCTCCTCTCGGAGGCGCAGGTCCACCTCCTCCAGGCCATCGTCTCGGGGTGTTCGTTTTCGCGCGGAGCCCGAGACATGCCCCGATGCGGTCCCCTGGTGCGCCGCGTGCTCTTTGCAACTTCGCCCGTAGCCGGCGTACGGCTTTTCCGGCAACGGGGCCCGGAAAAGGGATTCTTGCGCCTGATGTGGACTTATGGCAAGCTCCGCTGCCTGGGAGGGAGTTGTTTTTGGGTATAGAGTCTCTGCGCCTAACGGCTGCGCAGGGTGAGCTAAGGGGGTAGATATGGCCGACGCTAGGGAGGTAAGGGAAGCATCTGGCAAGCTGGGCGTGCTGACGCAGGGGATGGGGGCCGTCGCCACCACGTTCTTCGCCGGGGTGGAGCTGATAAAGCGGGGTCTCGCCGACCCCGTTGGTTCCCTGACGCAGCTTGGCACCATCCGGCTCGGCGAACGCACCGAGGACAGGATGCCCAAGATAAAGGACTTCGTCCCGCTCGCCGGGACGGAGGATCTGGTCTTCGGGGGTTGGGACGCCTTTCCCGACGACGCCTACGAGGCCGCCGCCCACGCCGGCGTCTTGGAGAAGGAGCACCTCAACGCCGTCAGGGAGGAGCTCAAGGAGATAAGGCCCTTCCCGGCCGTCTTCGACCCCCGTTACGTGGCCAGGATCGAGGCGACCCACACCAAGGGCTACGGCTCGTTGCGCGAGGCCTCGGAGCAGGTCAGGGAGGACATACGCGCCTTCAAGGAGCAGAACGACCTCGACCGGGTAGTGATGGTCTCCTGTTCCTCGACGGAGGCATACCTGCAGCCGCAGAAGGCGCACTTCGCGCTCGAGGACTTCGAGGCGGCCATGGACGCGTCGGACCCGGCGATCTCGCCCTCCATGGTCTACGCCTACGCCGCCCTTATGGAGGGCGTCCCCTACGCCAACGGCGCCCCGTCGCTCGCGGTGGACATCCCGGCGCTGACACAGCTCGCCGGTGAGCGGGGTGTCCCCATCGCCGGCAAGGACTTCAAGACGGGCCAGACCCTCATGAAGACCATCGTTGCACCGGGCCTCAAGGCCAGGATGCTCGGGCTCGAGGGGTGGTACTCGACGAACATCCTGGGCAACCGCGACGGCGAGGTCTTGGACGAGGCTGGGAGCCTCAAGAGCAAGGAGGTAACCAAGCTCTCGGTCTTGGACACCATCCTCAGGCCCGACGTGCACCCCGAGCTCTACGGCGACATAACGCACCTGGTCAAGATCAACTACTACCCGCCCCGCGGCGACGCCAAGGAGGGCTGGGACAACATCGACCTCTTTGGCTGGCTCGGCTATCCTATGCAGATAAAGATCAACCTCCTCGCCCGCGACTCCATCCTCGCAGCCCCGATCGTCCTCGACCTCGCGCTCTTTTTGGACCTGGCCCAAAGGGCCGGCATGGGCGGCATCCAGGAGTGGCTCTCGTTCTTTTTCAAGAGCCCGATGACCCCGCCGGAGCTCTACCCCGAGCACGACCTCTTCGTCCAGCAGATGAAGCTCGAGAACACCCTGAGGGCGATGCGGGGTGAGGGCCTGCTCACCCACCCCGGCCCGGATTACTACGAGTAGCGTGGGAGCGAGTCGGATGGTCTCTGGGGCGCGAAGAGTTCTGCTCGTAGTCGATTCCCTCGAGGTCGGCGGCGCGGAGCGCCACGTGGTTGATCTCGCCCTGGCGCTGCGGCGAGACGGGTACGAGGTCGAGGTCGCCTGCTCGGTGGGAGGCGGGCTCTCCGGCCCACTCGAGGAGGAGGGACTGCCGGTGCGGGCTCTGCTCGGCGAACGGGTCAAGCGGCGCGTCAGCGTCTCCTACGCCCGCGAGCTCGGGAAACTAGTAAGAGGGGGACGCTTCGACCTGGTGCACGCCCACATCTACGCCAGCGCCGCCGCCTCGGCGGCGGCTACTCGAGGGACAGGCGTCCCGCTGGTGGTAACAGAGCACACCGAGGCAACCTGGCAGGACCGCCGCGCGCGCCTGGTCAGCGGCTCCATCTACCGGCGGGCGCGGCACGTGATCGCGGTCTCCGGCCCGATCCGGAGGCGTCTGATCGAACGGGACGCCGTTCCTCCGGAGAAGGTTACCGTCATCCCGAACGCTGTGATCGCCGCCTCCGGCGCGCCACCGGACCTATCCTCCATACTCCCGGACGCCAGGAGGGGCGGGCCGCTGATCGGGGTCGTTGCGCGCCTGCAGCCTGAGAAGGGGGTCACGAAGTTCTTGAAGGCCGCGGCCCGCGTCGGCGCGGAGGTGCCAAACGCCTCTTTCCTCGTCGTCGGCGACGGCCCCCTGCGGGGAGAGCTCTCGGCGCTTGCGGAGAGACTTGGCCTCTCGGATCGCGCTCGCTTTCTCGGGTACAGGTCCGACGCGCGGGCTATCGTCGGCCTCCTGGACGTGCTCGTGGTCCCCTCGCTCACCGAGGGAGCGCCGCTCACGGTCCTCGAGGCGATGGCGTCGGGGGTACCCGTAGTCGCCAGCGCGGTCGGCGGCATCCCTGACCAGGTTCGGCACGGGAAGGAGGGGCTCCTGGTACGGCCCGGAGACCCTGGCGCCCTCTGCGACGCGCTCGTCGAGCTCTTGCGCGACCCCGCCCGCGCCCGCCGCCTCGGGGAGGCCGGGCGCCGGCGGGTGGAGCGGGAGTTCAGCCACGAGGCCACGGTGCGGCGCGTCGAAGCCGTCTACCGCGGGGTATGCGAACCACTGGAGTCGCGCGCCCCCGGAGAACCGGAGCTCGAGACGGTCGAGTGAGCGGCGCGGCCGGCGGGTCAGTCGCCGGCCGCCCGGCCCGCCACCTCTTCTCTGACCCAAGCGTGGTCGTGCTCGTAGCCGAGGGAGATCAACTCCTCTCCGGCGTACCGGTCGAAGACCTCCCTCGCCTTCGGGCCGAACCGGTTGCGCCAGTCCCCGACCACACCCTTGCGTAGAAAGCTCTTCTTGTCCTCCTCACCGGGGGCACGCCCGGACTGCCGCTCGAAGGAGAACTCGTCTGCTATGGCGGCAGCCTCCTCCTGGCTCAACTCCTCGCCGGTCAGCCCGGCGAAGACCCTCCGCAGCTCCGAGGCGGCGTCGCGGCGCACGTCCTCGTAGCGGACGTGGATCACGTCCTCGCGCCAGCGCCAGCGGCGCACGAAGTCCGTCCAGGAGAAGGCAGGGGAGTGGGGCCTGGTGAACGAGTACTCGATAAACGCTGGCAGATTGGCGTAGACGTCGCCGTAGTCGCGCAGCGGCAGCTCCTTTCGGGAGCGCCTGACCTGCCGCCCGTTGTACTCGTGCGGGATCAACTGCTGGTGGTACCACGAGACCATCACGTCCCTCCCGTCCCGCCAGACGACCACCGCGTTCTTTATCCCCGAAGGGTTGAGGTAGTGACCGTGCATGATGGAGCGCCCGAGAGCGGGAAAGCGGTTCCTCGGGAAGGGTACGCCGAGGGCCCGCCCGAGCATCTGCCCGACCCAGGTGCCCCCCGACTTCGGGAACTCGTTGACCACGTACAGCGGCACCACGCCGGAGAGGAGGTGCACCATCCCGGCCCTGACTAGCTCGTTGGTTCTATCGTACAGCAGGCCCATCGCGCGGACTCTAACAGATCGTCAGGCCCCCAGGCCGAAAGCCCCGCCGGTCGGGCACGCCCGGCCCGGAGGAGCCGCGGCCTTCGCGGGAGCTTCTCTGCGGGTTCGCGTGCCTCTGTCGGGCGGGGATCACCCGTGGCGACGGGGCCTCAGCGCGAGCCCCAGTTGTACTCCGTCTCCTGCGCCTCCTGCGGCCAGAGGTACCCGAAGTACTCCAGCTTCTCGAGGACCTTGCGGGCGCTCTCCTGGGGTGTCTCCTCGTCGGTCTTGAGGACGAGGTCCGGGGCGGCCGGCGGCTCGTAGGGGTCGGAGACGCCTGTGAACTGCGTGATCTCGCCAGCGAAGGCCTTCTTGTAGAGGCCCTTCACGTCCCGCTCGGCGCACACCTCCAACGGGGCGTCCACGAAGACCTCGACGAAGTCGACGATCCTGCGCCTGACCTGGTCGCGGGCCTCCTTGTAAGGGGAGATGGCCGAGACGATCACGGCCACCCCGTTGCGCGTCAATAGGTTGGCCACGAACCCGATCCTGAGGACGTTTACGTTGCGGTCCTCCCTGGAGAAGGTGAGCCCCTTGGAGAGGTTGGTCCTTACGATGTCCCCGTCGAGGACCTCGACGGGCCGCTCCCTCTCGCGCAGCTCGCGCTCCACTATCTCGGCTATGGTCGTCTTCCCCGCCCCCGAGAGGCCGGTGAACCACAGCGTGAACCCGCGTTGTTCGTTCATAAGCTTTCCTTTCGATAGCCCGACGGTCTCTTGAGAGCCGCAGTTTACACGCCTCTACAGGTCCTCTGCTCACACGACGCTCTCACAAGAAGCTCGTGCCGCGTGGCCAGGGGTCGTATGGTCTCGGCGCGGCCTGCGCCTTCGTATCCAGGCGTCCTCCTCGGGACGACATGGTCTCTCTGTGCGCCCCTTCAGCGGCTCGCGCTCGGCGTCCGTTGCCCCTCTATCAGCACCTCGATGACCTCGGGGCGGGAGAACTCGGGTGGCGGATACTCGCCCCGTGCGAGCATCTCGCGGACCTTCGTCCCCGAGAAAAAGACGTGCGAGGAGGGGTCGTGCGGGCAGGTCTTGGACGAACCCATGCCCCCGCACTCCGTGCAGAAGAACGCGTGCTCGAAAAAGAGGGGAGTTATCCCCAGCTCCTCGGCCTCGAACTCCTCGAAGATGTGCTGGGCGTCGTAGGTGCCGTAGTAGCTGCCCACGCCGGCGTGGTCGCGGCCCACGATAAAGTGGGTGCAGCCGTAGTTCTTGCGGCAGATCGCGTGGAAGATCGCCTCCCTGGGACCGGCGTAGCGCATCGCCGCCGGGAAGACCGCGAGCATCGTGCGGTCTTCCGGGTAGTACCTGTCCAGGATGGTCTCGTAGGAGCGCATCCTCACGTCGGCCGGGATATCGTCCGACTTGGTCTCGCCGACTAGCGGGTTCAGGAGAAGCCCGTCCACGGTCTCGAGGGCGCTCTTCTGGATGTACTCGTGGGCGCGGTGGACGGGGTTGCGGGTCTGGAAGCCCACTACCCGCTTCCAGCCCTTCTCGACGAAGGCGGCCCGCAGCTCCGCCGGCGTGTAGTAGTAGCGCGGGAAACGGCCTGGGTCCGGCTCCCTTAGCAGGTCGACCTCGCCGCCGAGCAGGACGTCGCCCTGCCCGTAGAGGGCGCCGACGCCCGGGTGGTCGGCGTCGGTGGTCCTGTAGACCATCCTGGCCTCGCGCTCCTTGTCGTAGCGGTAGCGCTCCCTTACCACCATCGTGGCGACCGGCTCCCCGGAGCCGTCTACCAGGGCCACCTCCGTGCCCTCCGCCAGCGTACCGGCCCGCTCCTCGTCCACGGAGAGCGTGATGGGCATGCTCCAGGCCAGGCCGCTCCCGAGGCGCATCTCCTCGACCACGCCCTCGTAGTCCTCGCGCAGCATGAACCCTCCGAGGGGGCTGAAGACCCCGGTCGAGATCATCTGCAGGTCCGAGAGGGCCCGCGGACCCAGAGGCACCTTCGGCAGCCCGGCCGCCGCCGTCGAACGCTCCCGGCGCTCCTCCTCGGGGACCACGCGGTCGACGAGATCCCCCCCGTGCGGGGCTATGCCACCCTGCGTAGTTAGCGAGATCTTCCCCTCCTTGCCGTTGCCTGAAGGTCTTGCGTGGTCCCGAACCTGCCGCCTCACGGACGGGATGGCGTGGGCGGCGAGCTCGTAGTAGTAGGGCAGGCAGTGCTCGTAGGCCGCCTCCAACTCGGGCGGCAACTCCGGGTCCCGGCGCTCGGCGGGTTTGATCCCCGTGCTCCTCTCGGCCTCCTCGTGCCAACCCTCCCAGTTCTCCCAACCGCTGACGTCCCCGGACTCCCACGTGAGCGAGCCCGACCGGAAAGGCACCTCGAGGTGCTCGCAGTACGCGGCCAGCACGCCGGCCGGGTTCTCCGAGAACGTCATAGCGTCCACGACTACGGGCTCCTCTCCCGCCTCCGTCGCGTACCTGAAGAGCCGGTAGAGGTCCTCGTATCCGGTCTCCTCCAACGTGAAGTCCGGCCACATCTTGTAGAGCGAGACCAGCACGTATTTCGGGTCCCTCACTATAAACGTGTTGACGAAGCGCGAGGCGAACTCGGGGCCGAGTAACCGCCCGGCTTGGTACGCCATGTCCTTGACGAAGACACGCCTCTCCCGCGGCCTCAATACGTCCTCGAAGACCCTCTCGTAGCCGTATTCGGCCTTCGGCTCGGCCTCCGCGAACCTGTCGCTCAGCCGGTCGACCCCGTAGTAGTAGGCGGCGGAGAACGGCTCGTGCAGCACCTCGAAATCTTCCCTCTCCACGAAGACCCTCTCGAACGCCGTAGATATCGAGCGGGGTACCGCCCACAACGCAACGGGTTTGCTCTCTCTCACACACACGCCTCCCTCTCGTACTCAAACAGGGCAACCCCTAGCTTCTCTACCAGCCCCTCAAGACGGGCCGTAACGTCCCGAGAGCTTACCGCGCGGCCGATTATCTATTTTGTCTACTACATTAGTAAATACCGAGGGACTGTAGAACAGCGAGAATCGGAGGTCGAGGGCCTACGCCGCCGAGGTTGTTCGTGTCCGCGCAGACCGTAGGCAGGACGCCCGCGAACCGCTCGCGACCCTCGAGGCGCAAGGGCAAGCACCTTGACTACCGCGCCAGACGACGCTACAGCCCCCTAAGATAACTATGTTCACAGACAATATTAAGATAAGGCCGGCGCCGATGTCCTCTGCGAGGTGGACTATGGCCTCGTCCCTGCGTTCTCCCCGAAGCGTTACGCGAGCT
The DNA here is from genome assembly GCA_016781725.1 of Rubrobacter sp. GTDB lineage: Bacteria > Actinomycetota > Rubrobacteria > Rubrobacterales > Rubrobacteraceae > Rubrobacter_D. Next base: position 15,839 of record JADDPU010000210.1, read on the forward strand.
CGACCGACCCGGCCTTCGCAGAAGAGGCCGGGTCGGTCTTGGGGCGTTCCGGAACGGAGCGTCTCGGCGGGCTCGGGGGTGTCGTTGGCGCCTGGACGGGGATCAGGTGACCTCCCGCAGCCTGCCCGTCTCGACCTCGTAGACGAACCCGCGCACGGCGTCCTTGTTCGGGATAAAGGGGCTCGCCTTGATGCGGGCGATGGACTGGCGCACGTCGCCTTCGAGGTCGGAGAAGGCTTCGAGCGCGAACTCCGGCTTGATGCCAACGTCGTCCTGTATCTGCTGCTTTACCTCGTCATCGGTGAAAGTGAGCATCCCGCAATCGGTGTGGTGAATCAGGATGATCTCGCTGGTACCGAGGAGGCGCTGGGAGATCGCGAGCGACCGAATCTCGTCGTCGGTTATGACGCCGCCGGCGTTGCGGATCACGTGCGCGTCACCCTCCTTGAGGCCGAGCATGCCGTAGACGTTGAGCCTGGCGTCCATGCAGGCTACCACGGCTACGCCCCTGGCCGGGGGCAGCGGGAGGTCGCCCTTGTCGAAGGACTCGGCGTACGCCTCATTGTTCCTCAACAACTCGTCGGTGACGCTCATTTTCTGCTCCTCTCTCTTAGGGGCTTCAGGCTTCAGGTGTCATTAATACCTCGAAACCTCAAACCCAAAAACCTGATGCCTATCAAGCCATGTTTGCCTTCAGCGCGGCGGCGAGGTGGTAGACGGGGGTCAGTTTAGCGGGGTTCTCGCGTTCCATGTACTCGACGAACTCCTCTTCGGAGGCGAAGAGCATCTTGGGGTTGCTCTCCTTCTCGTCTCCGAGTACCGAATGATCGCGGCCCTGGTAGTCGTGGCCCGGGTAGACGAGCAGGCCGTCGGGGAGGGCGCGGTAGGTGTAGTAGAGGGTGTGGTACTGGCGAACAGCGTTGCCGTTGGGCAGGTCCGTCCTGCCGCACGAGCCGATCAAGAGCGCGTCGGCGGTCAGGACGCGGCCCGGCAGCAGGGCGGAGACGAGGTCCTTGGCGTGGCCCGGGGTGTGCAAGAACTTTATGGAGAGGTCTCCGAGGTGGAGGCGGTCGCCGTCTTCCACCCTGATATCCACGCAGCTGGCCGGGGCCTTCTCGTGCATGACGATCTTGGCGGTGGTCTTGGCCTTGAGCTCCCGCGCCCCGGAGATGTGGTCGGCGTGGGTGTGGGTGTCCACGACGTAGACCGGTTTTAGACCGTGCTCGAAGATGTAGTTCAGGATGGGATCGGCCATCTCGAGCTCGGGGTCCACGATGGCCGCGCGGCGAGTGTCCGGGTCGGCGACGACGTAGCCGAGGCAACCGCGCTCGACGCGGAACTGCTCGAAGAGGTAGTCTCGCTCGCTCCCTACCACGGGCCTCCTCCCATCCGGCGCCGGTCTCGCTCCCTGGGGCACCACGACCGGATGCCCGACGACGCCGTCTAGAGGTATCCTAGATCATTCCGCCCAACCTCGTCGGGCCTG
>JADDPU010000119.1 GCA_016781725.1 Rubrobacter sp.
CGGTGCAGCCCGGGCCCTTACCGGTGCCCCGCTGGTCAGCTGCGGCGTCCGACGCCGAGCAGCAGGTAGAGGATAAAGTAGAGCACCGCCGCGGTGAGGGCGACCGTAAAGAAGCTGTTCGGGTCAAGGTACTGTTGCAGCGCCGGCACGGCGCCAAGCAGGAGAGCTGCCGGGGACTCGAGCAGCGTTCCGAGGCTGTAGATCGCCTCGGTCAGGCTGTTGACGCCCTGGCGCACGTCCGCGTAGACCAGCCCCACGTGGACGAGTATCAGCAGGATGACCAGGGCGAGTATCGTGCGGATGAGGCCCACTCCTACAGCTCCTTCCCTGTGCGGTCGGTACTAGCGCGATCCGGCGTCAAGGAGGGCTGCGCGCGATCTCTGGCGCACCGGGCCGGATCCCTCCGCCTCCTAACGACGCCCGTTCTCCGTGGGCAGTATACTCAAGAGCCCGCATCGCTTCCGGAGTTTGCCCGGGGCTTCTTCGCGAGGCGGGCCTACGAGGCGGCCTTGCCGTAACGCCCCGAGCGGTTCTCCTTCGTGGTCTTCTCGGAGCCCCGGCGTTTATCGTCGCCCGGGGTCCCTTTCGAGGGGTAGTTCTTTCCTCGCGTAGGGGGGTTGGTTTGTCCGCCGCCCTCGAAGACCAGGACCGCCCCGGCTACAAGAAGACAGAGCAACCCGACAGTGAACGTGACGACGTCCCTCATCAGCACGCCGCTGGCGGCCGCCACCCCCGCAACCCACCAGATCGCGAAGAGCACACCCTGCCTGCGGGTCCTAGGGTCGGTGGCCATGTAGACGCCGAAAAAGATGCCCGCCAGGGACACGAGCAGCAAGAAGAACCCGATGACGCTCAAGATCGCGTTCACTTTTTCATACTAACCGACGTTGTCGCCGGTTTCACGCGGAGGCGGCGCTCTCTTCTCTGAGAGGTCCTTATCTCTGGCTCATCGCCCGCCGGTAGGATTTCATGTCAGCGAGGAACTCCTCCCAGGGGCGCTCCGGAGATTCCAGCCGGTTCCCGTAGAGGGAGAGCTTGTGCACGAACTCGTGCAGGGCCGATTCGGTGTCCGAGACGCAGCGGGGCAGGGCTACCAAGAGCACCTCCCAGTCTTCGAGCTCCTTTATGTTGTTTATGGCCTCCTTGAGGCCGGGGCGGTGGTAGAGGAGGACGCCTGGGGCGTCCAGGTCCTCGTAATGGGCTACGAGCTCATGGCCGTTGTCTGCCGCGTAGGCCCGCACAGCGGCGAGTTGCTCCTCCCTGGTGGGTAGGGCGCCCTCGGGTTCGGTCCTTATGTAAGATGCAGCCAGCGCCACGGGAATTCGATG
>JADDPU010000234.1 GCA_016781725.1 Rubrobacter sp.
AGAGCGAACGAGACGTGGATCCTGCCGATGCCAGAGAGATAGAGCTGGAGCCCCCTCCGCCGCCCTTCGATCCCGAAACGGCAGGCCCAGACCCCGCCCTCGCAGGCGTCCCCGTCGGGGCGGACGAGGTCGACGAGGTGGAGGCGAACCGCGCCGAGATCGAGCGCACCCGCGCCGATATGGGTGAGACGGTCGGCGCCATCCAGAACAAACTCTCTCCTCGCAACCTGAAAGAGCAGGCCAAGGAACAAGCCAAAGACACGGCCAAAGGGACCGGCTCCACTATCATGGAGACCATCAGGGAGAACCCCATGCCGGCGGCGCTAACCGGCATAGGTTTGGGCTGGCTGTTTGTGAGTGCCAGGAGGAGCAGCAGTAGCTCCTCGGGGCAGGAGGCACGCTACCGTGGGGGTAGGGAATATGACTATCCTCCCGCATACGGTCGTGTGCCGCCTGACTACGATTACCTGCCCCGTTACGAGGAGCGGGGGGGATCAAGCGGTCCTTCTGCGGGACAGGCACTGGAGCAGGCCCAAGGCAGGGTCGGCGAGACCGCTGGCCAAGCCCAGGACAGGGCAAGGCAGGCCGCCAGCCAGGCTCAGAGTCGGGTTAGCCAGCTCGGTGGCCAGGCTCAGGAGCAAGCCCGAAGGGCCGGAGGCGGCTTCCAGCGGATGCTGCAAGAGAACCCCCTGGCCGTGGGTGCCCTGGCAGTAGGCGTTGGGGCTGCTGTAGGGCTCGCCGTACCGCAAACCAGCCAGGAGCACGAGGCGATGGGCGAGGCCCGCGACAGTCTCGTGGAGAGTGCCCAGGAGAAGGCCCAGGACGCCCAGCAGAGGGCCCGGCGGGTGGCCGAGGAGGCCCAGAGTGCGGCCAAAGAGGAGGCTCAGAACCAGGGCCTCAGCTCCGAGTAACCATACAAGCGCCATCGAAGTGGGAGATCGCGCACTAAACAGCCACCGGCGGCCCGTTCTCCATGGCGCGCTCGGCAACGCCAAATTGAAGGAGGGATATGAGGAGCCGGTCCGGCTTCTCCGGCGGGCGACCCGGCTCCTCGACGAGGCGGATCTCTGCGGCGCGAATGAGGCGTTGAAAGAAGCCGCCAAGGCCCTCGCCCAGCGGGGCGGCGGCAGAGCCGGCTCGCCGGATCTTCCAAATCCCGAGGAAAGACGATAGCGTCTCTGTCCTTGTATTGTGGGTTTTTGGCGAGTAGGGTCGGGGCCCTACTGGTCTTCGGCCAGCCCGCTGCGACGCCAACGAAGCCCGGGCCCTTACCTCAGGGGCTCCGGCCCTTCACTTC
>JADDPU010000249.1:0-13455 GCA_016781725.1 Rubrobacter sp.
GGGCAGCCGGTAGACGGGCCAGCGGTCGGCCAGCCCACGCCGGATGCCGCCGGAGGGCCTGCCGGCCCGCCGCGGGTGGTAGGCGCCGACGGGGCCAGGTCCGTAGAGAGGGTCGTCGGCAAGGTCCGGATCGTCAGGAGCTTCGTCCGCGTGCGGTAAACGGGGAAGAGGTCCGCGGGTAGGGCAGCGCTCTCTAGCCGTTCTTGACGGCCTCGACTACCTCCTGCAGGCCCTGCTTGGCGTCGGAGAAGAGCATCATCGTCTTCTCCCGGTCGTAGAAGAGCGGGTTGTCCACGCCGGCGAAGCCTGGGCTCAAGGAGCGCTTGATAAAGATGACCCTCTCGGCCTGCTCCACGTCGAGGATGGGCATGCCGCTTATGGGGGTGTCCTGCTCGGGGTCGTTGGCCGCGGGGTTAACGACGTCGTTCGCGCCGACGATGATGACGGCGTCGGTGTCGGGGAACTCGGGGTTTATGTCCTCGATGTCGTAGAGCTTGTCGTAGGGGACGCCGGCCTCGGTGAGGAGGACGTTCATGTGCCCCGGCATCCGGCCAGCCACGGGATGGATGCCGAAGAGTACCTCTTTGCCCTCGGCCTCCAGGACCTCCAAAAGGTCGCGCATCGGCCCCTGGGCCTGGGCCACGGCCAGGCCGTAGCCGGGGACGACGACTACCTTCTGGGCCTCCTCGGAGAGGTACTCGCCGACGGCCCCGGCATTCACGTCGTTGACCTCGCGCTCCTCCTGGTCCCCCTTGCCCGCTGTACCTGCGGCGGCGATGCCGGCGAAGATGATCTTGCCCAAAGGACGCCCGAGGGCGCTCGACATCAGGCGCGTCAGGATCGTGCCCGACGCCCCGACGATGGTGCCGCCGATGATGAGGATATAGTTCTCGAGCACGAACCCTGAGGCCGCCGCCGCGAGCCCGGTACAGGCGTTGAGCAAGGAGATCACGATCGGCATATCGGCCCCGCCTATCGGGATGACCAGGAGGATGCCGAGGAGGAGCGAGGCGACGAGCACGACTACCACCGAGGCGACCGGGGAGAGCGCCGGGATGATGGCCCCGCCAGAGATGGCGTTCGCCGCCAGAACCAGGATGCCCACGAAAAGAAGGGCGTTGACCACCTGTTGCAAGGGGAAGGAGACAGAGCCGGCGAAGGCGAGCTCCTGGAGCTTGGTGAAGGCGATAATGCTCCCGGCGAAGCTCACGGAGCCGATAAGGATGGTTAGCGGGACGGTTATGGCGGCGACGAGGCTCTCCCCGCTGCCCACGGTCTCTGCGTGGTAGAACTCGGAGAGCGCTATCAGGGCGGCCGCGCCGCCGCCGAGGCCGTTGTAGGCGGCGACCACCTGGGGCATAGCCGTCATCTGCACCCTCTGGGCCGAGACCGCCCCGAGCACCGACCCGATCAGCACCGCGGCCCCGATCTCGAGCAGGCTCTGGAACTCGATCACGAAGAGAGTCGCGATGAGGGCTATGACCATACCGACCGCGGCCAAGGTGTTGCCGGAGCGGGCCGTCTCGGGCCTGCGCAGGCGGCGGATGCCTACGATAAAGAGCGCGGCGGCCGCGAGGTAGGCCAGGAAGGTGGCTACCTGCATCAGCCCCTCCTCCTCTTCACCCTCGGTCTCGGGGGGCGGAACATCACGAGCATCCGGTTAGTAACCCAGAACCCGCCGACCACGTTCGCAGCCCCGAAGATCACGGCGACAAAGCCGACCGCCCTAATGATGGGATCTGTGGCCTCGGCCAGCGTGATCATGCCCCCAACCAGGATGACGCCGTGGATGGCGTTCGTCGCGCTCATCAGCGGCGTGTGTAACAGGTTCGGGACCCGCGAGATCAACTCGAACCCCAGGAAGGCGGCTATGATGAAGATGGCGAACTGCGCGAGAAGCTCCTGCATCCCTAGCGGGCCTCGCTCTCTTCTGCCTCGCCGCGGAGCGCCTCGCGGGTGGCCTCCTGACGGACCTCGCCGCCGTGGGCGATGCAGGTCGCGTCGATGATCTCATCCTCGAAATCGAGCGCGAGGTGGGGGTCCTTCTCGTCCTTGTCCTCGGCCCTATCTTCGGTGATGTGCCCGATCAGGTTGTACATGTTGCGCGAGTAGAGCTGGCTCGCGTGTATCGGCATGCTGCTCGGCAGGTCTACCGGGCCTAGTATCTTTACCCCCTCGTGCTCTACGGTCTCCCCGGGCTCCGTGAGCTCGCAGTTGCCGCCGCTCTCGGCCGCGAGGTCCACTATCACCGACCCCGGCTTCATCGACTCGACCATCTCCCGGTCGACGAGCTGGGGGGCGGTCCTGCCGGGCACGAGCGCCGTGGTGATGACCACGTCCATCTCCCGTATGCGCTCCCGCACGAGCCTCTGGTCCTCCTCCAGCTTCTCCTTCGACCAGCCCTCGTCCTCGCCGCTACCTCTCCCGTCCTCCTCTTCGCCCTCAACCACGTACTCGTCGCGCGGCGGCTCGGCGAAGGAGTAGAACCCCAAGGAGGTCATGAGCTTTCTGAAGCCCTGCGGCTCGTACTCCACGTACTCGTCTTCCTCCTGGCCGTCCTCCCTCTCGTCATCTGAGTCGATAAACGTAGCCCCGAGCGACTGCGCCTGCTCCTTGGTCTCTGGCCTGATGTCGTAGGCGAAGACCTCGGCCCCGAGCCGGTTCATGATGGCGATGGCCTGCAGACCCGCGACGGCCACCCCGAGGACCATCACCTTCGCCGCCTTGGTCGTGCCGGCCGCGGTGGAGAGCATAGGGACGTACTTGCCAAGAGAGTTAGCCCCTACGAGGGCGCACTTGTAGCCGGCTATCGAGCCCATGGAGGAGAGCGCGTCCATGCTCTGCGCCACGCTCGTGCGCGGGACCGCCTCGTTGCTGAAGACCGTCACCCCGGCGTCGGCGAGCCTCTTGACGAGCCCCGGATGCTGCGGGCCGTTCAAAAAGCAGATCAGGACCTGACCCTCGCGCAGGCGCTCGACCTCATCCCCTTCAGGCCTGGCGACCTTGACGATGATGTCGGCCTCCGAGTAGACCCCGTCGGCCTCGGGGACCACCCGCGCCCCGGCCTCCTCGTAGTTGGCGTCGAGGTTGTAGTCGCGGCCCGCGCCGGATTCCACTATCACCTCGAAGCCGTCCCTCACGAGCCTGGTGACGGTCTCGGGCACGAGCCCGACCCTCTGTTCCCCCTCGGCGGTTTCTCTGGGCACTCCGATCTTCACGCCTAACATTATAGCGTCGGGAGCGGGTTCGCGCTCTAGCTGGCGATTCGTTACCAACAAAATCCCGTTCTGTTACCGAAATGTCACCTGATGGCAGTAACTTTTAACTGTCTAATGCAGAAGCGAACCCGGAAAGGGGGTCGAGCGATGAAGAAGATTCGGACCGGATACACGAGGCGGCTGTTGACGGGGGCAGTGGCGACCGCGGTCGTGCTCGTCGGGCTCGGCCTCATGGGGTACGCCCTGTTCGCCGGAAGCGAGTCAGCCTCCGCCGACACGCCCGCGAAGAAAGCCCCCGCCGGGGAGACCGTCGTGGGCTCCGACGCGGCGCTGAAGGCCAGGCTGGCGGCCCTCGCCGAGGCCACGGCCGAGGCCACGAAGGACGTAGTCGAGAAGATCCAGGGTCCAAGGCAAGAGGCGCCGAAGGACAAGGCCCTCGAGCTGACCGTCCCCGACATGAAGCGCGTCGACGGCCTGCCGGTCTACGACGTCGCGCCGGCCGGGTACGAGAAGGCCCTCCACGACGGGGCGGCCCACGTCAAGGGTACGGGCCTTCCCTGGCAAAGGGAGGCCAACGTGTACATAGCCGGGCACCGCATCGGCTACCCTGGGACGAAGAGCCACCTGGTTTTCTGGGACCTCGACAAGCTAAAGAGCGGCGACGAGGTGATCCTGACCGACGCCAACGGCACCCGCTACACCTACGAGGTCTTCAAGAAGTTCGTAGTCGGCCCCGACGCCACGCAGGTGCTGCGCCCGATCGAGGGCAAGAACATAGTCAGCCTGCAGACCTGCACCCTGCCCGACTACAAGGAGCGCCTCATCGTGCAGGCAGAGCTCAAGGACGTAAGCTAGAGATGGCCTTCGAGAGGGGGAGGGAGCTTCCCCTCTCTACCTCTTGGCTTTCTTCTTCTTGGGGGATCTGAACTCGGCGGCGAGGCGGTCCACGGGCTCTCCGTCTTTGAGGTGCCGCTCGACGACCTCGGGCACACCATCCTCCAGGAGGCCTAGGTACCAGGTCCCCGGGGGGTACACCACGGCGTTGGGCCCGTGCTTGCAGAGGCCGAGACAGTCGACGGAGTCAACCCGAACTTCCCCGTTCATGCCGGCGGCGCGCAGCCCGCTCTTGAACGCGGCGCGCACCCCTTTCGAGCCGCGCTTCTTGCAGTCCCCGCCCCTGCACACGAGCACGTGGGCCTCGTAGCCCCTGACCTTCGCGTCCGGCTTCGCCCGCGAGGGGAGCGCGCCGCTATCGTCCGCACGCTTCTCCTTGGCCTTCTTGCCCTTCTTCGGGATGGTTTCCTCCGGTCCTCCGCGCGGTTCGCGGGGTGATCGGCGTTGGCGAGGGAAATATATCACCCCGGGTGGTGGGACGGTATCATGTTCGGTATGAGAGTTCACGAGGAGTGTTGGGAGGCGAACGGTTGAGTCGGTACTCGGTGGTCGACGTGGGATCCAACACCATCCACCTCCTGGTCGGGGAGGTCGATGGGGGCGCCGTCCTGCCCGTAACCGGCGAGAAGGTCTCGGCCCGGCTCGGGGCCGGGGTGGAGAAGACGGGCCGCCTCGACGACGAGCGGCTCGGGCTCGCAGCCGAGACGATAACCCTCTTCGCGAACATCGCAGCCCTCAACGGCGCGCCTTCGCCCGAGATCCTCGCCACGAGCGCGGTCCGCGACGCGCAGAACGGGACCGAGCTGGTCGAGCGGGTGCGGGAGAAAACCGGGCTCGGGATGCGCCTGATCTCCGGCGAGAAGGAGGCGGCGCTCGGTTTCCGGGGGGCCCTCTCGGCGGTTCGCCGCGAAGGATTGGTGCTCGTGGTCGACCTCGGCGGCGGCTCCGCGCAGCTCATCCTCGGCGAGGCCTCGGAGGGGCCCGAGAAGCGGGTCTCTCTGCCGCTCGGCACGAACCGCACCACCGAGCGGTTCGTGGAGGAGGACCCGCCGACGGACGAGGAGCTCCTCGCGCTTGGCGAGCACGTGGGGCGGCTGCTGCCGGATTGGGAGGTTGGCGGGGCCGGGGTCGTGGCGGTCGGAGGCTCGGCGCGGGCCATGATAAAGATCACGCGCGAGAGGCTCACGGTCGAGAGGTTGTGGCGTCTGTCCGAAGAAATTCGGGCGCGTCCCTCCGGGGTGCTCGCGAGGGAGCACGGGCTCGCGCCGGAGCGGGCCAGGGTGTTGCCTGCGGCGATCACCACGTTCGCGGCCATCCTCGAGCACTTTGGTAAGGAGGAGATGATCGTGGCGCGCGGGGGCATCAGGGAGGGTACGTTGCTCGCGCTCGCGGAGGGGAGAGAGATATGACCGACGTAGCGCACAGGCCTAGCCTTTCCGACCCCTCGCTCTACATAAACCGGGAGCTCTCGTGGCTCGGGTTCAACGACAGGGTCCTCGCGCAGGCCCGCGACGAGCGGCACCCGCTCCTCGAGAGGGTGCGCTTCGTGGCGATCTCCGAGACCAACCTGGACGAGTTCTTCATGATCCGGGTTGCGGGGTTGCAGCAGCAGGTCGCCTCTGAGCTCCCCAACCCCATCCCGGACGGTATGACCCCAGAGGAGCAACTGTTGAGCATCCGCGAGCACACGGAGGGGTTCTTCGAGGAGCGGCGCGGGATACTCAACAAAGAGATCATGCCGGCCCTCGAGGAGGAGGGGATCAAGCTGGTCTCCCACAGCAAGGTCCGCGCTGCCGAGCGGCGGGAGCTCAGGGAGAGGTTCGTCCGGGACATACTGCCGATCCTGACGCCGCTGGCCATAGACCCGGCGCACCCCTTCCCGCACATCTCCAACCTCTCTTTGAACCTGCTAGTCGTGATCGAGGACGGCAACAGGAAGGTGATGGCCAGGATAAAGGTGCCGACGACCATAGACCGCTTCATGCGCCTGCCCGAGGGAGACCGTGGTCCCGACGGCCGGGCGGAGATGCGCTTCGTGCGGGTCGAGGAGGTCATAGCGGCCAACCTCGACGAGCTGTTCCCCGGCAAGGAGATCGCGGCCAGCTACGTCTTCCAGGTTACGCGCAACGCGGACTTCGTGATCGAGGAGGACGAGGCTTCCGACCTGTTGCAGGCGATAGAGGACGAGATCGAGGGCCGCTGGTTCGGCCAGAGCGTGCGGCTCGTGGTCTCCGACGAGATGCCCCAAGACCTGCGCGAGTGGCTGGCTGGGAACCTCAAGCTCGGCGAGAACTCTGTCTTCGCCGCCCCCCACCCGATAGGGCTCGCCGACCTCGAAGGTCTCACGCACCTCGACCGCCCCGACCTGCTCTACCCGCCGCTCACGCCGCGGGTGCCGGCGGAGATCCGGGGCGCCCGCTCGATAACCCAGGCGATCCGCAACGGCGACATCCTGCTCTACCACCCCTACGACTCGTTCGCCCCAATGGTGGACTTCGTCCGGGCCGCCGCCAACGACCCCGAGGTTTTGGCCATAAAGCAGACCCTCTACCGCGTCGGCTCGAACTCCCCGATAGTAGAGGCGCTCTCCGAGGCGCGCGACGAGCTGACGCAGGTGGCCGTCCTGGTAGAGCTCAAGGCGCGCTTCGACGAGGAGCCGAACATCATATGGGCGCGCCAGCTCGAGGCCAGGGGCGTCCACGTAGCCTACGGCATCGTCGGCCTCAAGACGCACGCCAAGGTCTGCCTGGTCGTCAGGCGCGAGGGGTCGCACCTCAGGCGCTACGTCCACCTTGGGACTGGCAACTACAACCCGGGGACGGCCCGCGTCTACACGGACTTCTCGTACTTCACCGACGACCCGAAGCTGGCCGAGGACGGCTCGGACCTGTTCAACTACCTGACCGGCTACTCCGAGCAGGAGGAGTACCACGAGTTGCTCGTCGCCCCCACGACCCTGCGCGAGGGCCTCGTGCGCCGGATCGAGGAGCAGACCGAGAAGGCGAGGGCGGGCGAGCCGGCACGCATCACGTGCAAGACCAACGCTCTTACGGACCCGCAGATCATCGAGCTTCTCTACGAGGCCTCCCAAGCCGGAGTGAGGATAGACCTGATCGTGCGCGGCATCTGCTGTCTGCGTCCCGGCGTGGAGGGCGTGAGCGAGAACATCAGGGTCGTCTCGCTGGTGGGGCGCTTTTTGGAGCATGCGCGCATCTTCGCCTTCGCCGACGGGGAGGACGAGGAGATCTTCCTCGGCAGCGCCGACCTGATGCAGCGCAACCTCGACCGGCGGGTCGAGACTACCTTCCCCCTGCGCGAGCAACACCACCGCGAGAAGGTCCGCCGCCTCCTCGACCTCCAGCTCGCGGACACCGCCAACGCCTGGGAGCTCGGCCCCGACGGCGACTTCGAACGCCTGCGCCCCAAGGACGGAGAGGAGCCGCTGGACAGCCAGGCGGTCCTGCTCGAAGAGGGTTTCTAAGCCCCGTAGATCCCGCACGGCCGCGTTACGCACCTTTGTTGCTAGTGGCCCCTGTTTCTGCTAGAGTCGGCGGCTGCTCGTCGGGTCCGTGTGAGAGATAGTGACGGGCCGGGAGAGCCGTGGGAGCTAGCGAGACGAGGCGCGAATGGCAACCAGGCAGAGCGGAAAGTCCCCGCAAAGAAGACCTCTCGCGGGGGGAGATCCTCGGGTAGCAGCCGGGCTTCGGGGGTGAAGCGGCCCACGGACCACCAGGAGATAGAGTGGCAGTTCGACGCCGACGAGCTTGAACCCGTCGAGGGCTGGCTCGGGCAGCATTCCTCGGGATCCGGCCTCGTCGTCGCCCCCGAGTCTACGGAGAGGATCACCGACACCTACTACGATACCGAGGATTGGCGTTTCTACCGCGCCGGCTACGCGCTGCGCGTCCGCAAGGCGGGTAGCGGTGTCGAGGCCACCATAAAGTCCCTCACACCCGCGGAGGGCAACCTCCGGCGGAGGCGCGAGATCTCCGAGCCCCTGAACGACGACGAACCTTCCACCTTGCGCAGAGCCCCCGGTCCGGTCGGCGAGATCTCGAGGGCGCTCCTCGGCGACCACGAGCTGAGCCCCATGTTCCGGATTCAAACCCGACGCCAGAGGTTCGCGCTCCTGCTCACGGATGCGGCCGACGGTGGGGAAGGCCGCGGCGAGGCCAGCGGCGCGGACGGCGTACGCATCGGCGAGGTCTCGCTCGACGCCTCGGAGATCCCGCTCGGTGAGGACGAGGAACCGACCCGGCTCAGGCGCATCGAGGTCGAGGCAGCCGCGGGTACCGCCCCGACCCCAGACCTTCGTGGCTTCGTGGACGAGTTGCAGTTCGCCCTGGGTCTGAGCCCGACCTCCATCTCCAAGTACGAGGCGGGGCTCTACGCCGCCGGCCTCAGCCCTGACGGGGTCGCCGGGCTCGGCCCGACGAGTGTGGACCCTTCCATGAGCACGGGCGAGGTCGCGTTCGCGGTGTTGCGCTGGCAGTTCGCCGAGATGCGGGCCCACGAGCCCGGCACCCGCATCGGCGAGGACCCCGAGGAGTTGCACGACATGCGCGTGGCGACGCGCCGGATGCGGGCGGCGATGAAGGTGTTCGAGGGTGCTCTGCCCGAGCGGGGAAGTGGTTGAGGGAGGAGCTGCGCTGGTTGGCGGGGACGCTCGGGGAGGTAAGGGACCTCGACGTGCAGCTCGGGCGCCTCCAAGCGTGGGAGCAGGAGGCGGACGAGGAGGGCACGGGGTCTCTGGGCAAGATCCTCGACGTCATGAAAAAGCGGTGGGCGGAGGCCCGCAAGAGCCTGCTCGAGGTCCTCGACTCGGGCCGGTACGAGCGCCTCGAATCTTCCTTCGCCCAGATGCTGCGCCGCGGCCCCGGCGCCGAGCGGGAGCTCGCGCAAAGCGACAAAGGCCGCGACCCGGCGCAAGAGCCGATCACGGCCGCCTCACCGGCCCTGCTCCTTGGCCGCTACCGCAAGTGGCGCAAGGCCGCCCGGCGTCTCGACGAAACCTCCCCTCCCGAGGCTTTCCACGACCTGCGCAAGAAGGGCAAGCGGCTGCGCTACGCCCTGGAGTTCGTGTCGGAGGTATACGGCCGGCCGGTGCAGAGGCTCGTCAAGCCCCTCAAGGCGCTGCAAGAAGATCTCGGCCAGCACCAGGACGCCACGGTCGCCGCCGACTTTCTGCGCGAGCTCGGCACCACGACGGGGGGGACCCGGATCTCACGCGGGGCGGCCTTCACGATGGGCGTCTACTCGGAACGCTACGCCCGCGAAGCGCGCGTCTTTCGCTCCGGGGTGCTGCGGTCCAAGCCCTTCCGCGCCCTCGCAAGCGGCAAGGAGTGGAAAGACTTCGAGAAGGCCATAAAGGACGCGCGAAAGAGCCAGGGCAACGGCTCCGGGAAGACCGCCGGGTAAGCCCGCGTGTACCTCTACCTGGTTCGCCACGCCGTCGCCCACGGGCGCGACCCCGAACGCTGGCCCGACGACAGCAGGCGCCCGCTCACGCCCAAGGGGGAGGAGGATTTTCGGGGAGCGGCCCGCGGGTTGGGGCGGATGGTCCCGGAGGTAGGGGTTCTCCTCAGCAGCCCGTTCGAGCGGGCGTGGCGGACGGCGGAGATCCTGGCCGAGCAGACAGGTTGGCCTGTCCCCGAAGGGTTCCCGGCCCTGGAGCCAGAGGTCCCGCCCCACAAGGTAGTGCTCGCGCTGGAGACCTACGCGGGGGTGGAGTGCGTGGCCCTCGTCGGGCACAGGCCTGGCCTGCACGAGCTGGCGGTGTACCTGCTCACCGGCGACGCCGGGGGGGCTGACGTGAAGATCAAGAAGGGCGGCGTCGTCTGCATCGAGTTCGAGGACGTCCCCCGGGCGGGCGCCGGCAAGCTGCGCTGGCTCTTCACCCCGAAGGTGCTGCGGGGTTAGGCTTCAGGCTTTTCTTTGTGGGCAGCCGCTCTGCCGGGGATAGGAACACCTGTGAACGATGCCCGGTTCTCTGACCGCAGTCCCGGTCTGCGACGCCTTACCTGATGCCTGAAACCTGATGCCCGAAACCTCCCTTCAGCGGTATCCGGGCGAGCGTCTCGGGCTCCGGGTAGTCCTTCCTGAGGTCGAGCAGGGTCATCTCCACGTCTTCTACCGCCAGCTCCCCGACGGGCCAGTTCCGATAGCGCTCTATGGTGGAGACCAGGGCGTCAGGCACCGGCGTGCCGTCCGGGGCCTGGAAGTACGCGAGGGTCAGGTGCGGCGGGCCTTCGGGTCTCTCGAGCCCGCACCCGAGGGAGAGGGCCTCCCGCAGCCTATCCAGCATCCCGCCGTCGTGGGCCTCGACGAAGGCCGCTCCGGGGAAGGCGTTCAGGTTCGCGAGCTCGACGGTGAAGGTAGGGAAGGACGCCAGGGCCTCTCTGGCGTCGGCCTCGATCCGCCCGAGCCTCTCCCGCGAGACCTCGGCTTTCTCCTCCGGCTCCTCCACCAGGAAGCCGAGCAGGAACAGCGTGATGTGCATGAAGTGGTCAGGGTGGAGCGAGACGAACGGGAACGGGAGCAGCGCTTCCCTCAAGGGTTCCAGCCGCTCGCGCAGCCGCGACGCGTCGACCGGGACCAGGAGGGAGGCCGAGAGCGCGTGCCCGTCCTGCCAGTCGGGGTCCGTGTGCCCGCCGAACTCCAGACGGCGATCCCGAACGAAGCGCTCCCAGACCTGCCGGTACTCACCCATCCGGGAACTCTAGCAGAGAACGCGTCCTCCCCGCTCTCGCGGGTAGTTTCCCGGAGCGAGGGTAGAGGCTAGCCGACGCGGTCGGCCCGGACGACGTAGCGGGCCAGCCAGTTCGGGCCCTCCGTCCAGTAGTCGCCGAAGTTCTCTATGCACGTCTGCAAGGAGACCATGTCCCTGCCCGCGACCGGATACGTCACCGAAAGGTCGGTGATCGGGACCTCGAGGATCTCGCTCACGGCGTAGGTGTAGGTGGTGCCGTTGGAGTCGGTCAGCAGGATCTTGTCCCCCGCGACGAGGTTGGGCAGGTTGTAGAAGACGTGGTCGCTTGGGGTGCCCGGGTATCCGATGCGGTGGCCCGCTATGTAGGTGTTGGATCCCGGCACCCAAGGGTACCCGGTGCCGGAGAGGTGGCCCGCTCCGGCGGAGAGGGAGGCCTCGGTGGTGCCCTCAACTACGGGGATGTCGTAGAGGCCCAGCTTCGGGACTGTAAGGTACATGGTCGTGTCCACCGGAACGACGGGGGCCGCGGGCTTGGCGGCGGCTCGGCGCTCCGGCGCAGCCCGGCGCGCAGCCCGCTCCTCGGCCTCTTCTCTGGCGGCCCTCTTCTTGGCTTCGGCGGCCTCCTTACGGGCAGCTTCCTCCCGTCGGGCCGCCTCTTCCTCGGCTGCCTTCCTTGCGGCCTGCCCTTCGATGCGCGCTTGTGCCTCGACGAGGGCTTCGTTGACCAGCGGCTCCGGGGCCGCGGCGACGGCGGGGATGGCCGCCCCCCTCACGGGCCCGTCCTCCGCCCCGAAGACGCTAATACCTACAAAGATGGCGCCGAGCGCCACGCAGAGAGCGCCGAGCAGGTACAACCCCATCCTGCGCTCGCTCTTGAAGATCTTCTTGGCCTTGCCCATCTCGCCGCGCCTCCCCCTCGCCCGATACCCCGTAAAGCCCCCTCGCTTGTAGGGAGCCTTACCAGGCTAGACTAGCGTAGCGAAAAGCACAACAACAAAACGAGAACGTTTCCGTAACATCTGTATAACAAGGACCGAACCTCGGTCCCCCGCCGCCCCGACCACACGGGGTCCGTCGGGGGCTCTCCCGAAGCGGACCCTTGACGGACGAGGGCGAAGCCCCCGCCAAGGCTTCGGCGGACGCCGCGCACGAGAGGCAGACGCGCGATTACCGGAGGCGTGGTCTGCGGATCTAGAAGCGCGTCAGGCCGGCTATCCCCCCGAACTCGTCGCGCAAGGTGTCTGTATTCTCGTTCTCGCCGCGTACGAAGCCTATGCGGGCGCCGCGGGCCGCCGCCAGATCGATGAGGAGGTCGGTTAGGGGACGCACGCGGGTCTCCTGGCCGCAGAACGGGCACTCCTCGGCGGTAATATCCCGGATCGCGAGCCCGTCGTTGTCGCACCAGCGCATCTCGCCTCCGAGGTCCCAGAGGACCATCAGGTGGTAGACGCGGTTCTCCTCCTGCAGGGCGGCGATGGTCTCGTCGGGGCCAAAGACGCCGCTCTCCCGGATCTTCGAGAGGGTCTCGGTCTCCCGCTCGTGCTCGTTGCGCTCGCGGGCCTCTTCGAGGCTGTCCAGGATCTCGCCGTCCGATTCGCCCAGATCTACCTGCTCCTCTGAGACGACGAGGTCCTTTACCTCGTTGGGGAGTTGCTCGCGGAAATCCGAGGTGCGCTCCTTGGGGCCGGCCACGATGAGGTGCTTGACGCCCTCCCTGAAGGTGATATCGCGGGTGGTCTCACCCAGATCCTTGTAGAAGCGGTGGATGTTCTCCTGCTGCTTGCGGCCGGCCGGGTCCATATCCGTCGAGCCACCACCCCTGGGGCGCGGCTCGCTGGGTCGCACGTCCATCTCCCTGTAGCCCGCGGCCCCGACGTGCTCGGCCGAGTCGGGAGGGGGCGCCACGGGCGAGGTGACGAAGTACCGGAACCTCTCCGCGTCGACCACTACCACCCCGTAGGGCTCGTACTCGTCCAGGGCGAGCAGGAGCGGGGCCACGTAGGGGTCCCCCCACCTGGCCGACTCGGGCAAATCCACCGGCAGCCGGTAGACCTCGAAAAGCCCATCCTCGGCCGCGAAGATCGCCAGGGTCCTCGCCCGCGGATGCTGCTCTCCCTCGATGAACTCCCTTACCCTCTCCTGTAGCCCCTCCGGGACCCCGTGGTCGTTCATGGCGTCCCTCAGCCTGACCAGATAGGCCCTCCCCTGGTTCTCGGGGATCGCGGCGTTCACGCTCACGTACGCCGAGAACACGGGCCCCTCGCGGCCCGATATGGTCCCTATCGCCTGCCTTATGTCTTGCGCCTGTTCCATGCTCGAAACACCCCTGATCTCTCTATAAGACTAATCTCGTTAGAATTCCCACCCCCCGAGCCGCGTAAACACTCTAGAGCCGCCGGCCCCCCGGAGAGCTGCGATGGAGGCCCCGTGCTAGGATCGAGCCGGGGTACTGCGGAGAGGAGGCCGAAGGGTTGGACGCGCACGGCGGGTACCGGCTCCCCGACGAGCTGGCCCGGCACGCCCCGAAAGAGTGGTTCGTCCCTGAGGAGTTGCGCGTCGCCTGCCGCGTCGCGGGGGAGGGGCTCGGGCGGGAGGACGCGCGCGGGGCCCGGTTCCGTTCGGCGGCGGAGATGG
>JADDPU010000249.1:13639-17126 GCA_016781725.1 Rubrobacter sp.
CCGCCTGAGGACGAAGGGAAGGCCGGCGGCGGACGACGGCTGAAGCCGCGTCGCCATCGGTGGAGAGGCTAGCGCGGGGGTTGGAGTAGGGGATCCAACCCAGCACCCGGAGGTGGCCCTACGCCGGGTCGCACCAGGATGGTCTTGCACGAGAGGAGAAATCCGGGCTCTCTACACGGCCGCCTTGTAGCTCTTACGGCCCTCGAGGCGCTCTATCCAGGCCGATACGTTAGGGTATCCTTTGAGGTGCACCTCGCCCCTCCTCTCGAGGTCGCGCAGGCGAACGAAGTTGCCGGCATAGGCTATATCTGCCAGGGAGAACTCGCCGGCGAGGTAGTCGCGGTCGTGAAGCCGTTCTTCCAGTTTTTCGAGGGCGATCTGCAGCTTCTCGAGCGCCTCGGAGATCCGCCCCTCGGAGAAGCCCCTCTCGCGGCCCACGCTCGCCACGAAGAGGGCGGGGAAAAAGTCGACGTCGGCCGAGGCCATCCAGATCCTGGCGTAAGCCCTCGACTTGGGGTCCTCCGGCATCAGCTTGGACCCTTCCGTGACCTCGTCGAGGTATTGATTTACTACGTTCGACTCGTAGAGGGAGTCGCCGTCGACGACTACCACCGGAACCTTGCCGGTGGGGCTTGCGCTGAGGAATTCCTCACTCTTGTTAGAGAGGTCCACCTCGTGAACCTCGAAGTCTAACCCTTCTCGTGCAGCACCATCCTGGTGCGCCGGGCGTAGGGTCACCGCTGGGTGTTGTATAGTTTTGCCTTCATCCGAGGGTAACCTCCCGAAATAGTCTCGTGCGCTTCGGATGGTAGCACCCGACCATAGAAGGCTGACCACCGAAACTCGTTGCAGCGGGATTCCGCGAACTTCGCGCTTCGCGCGTAAGGGTTCTCCGAAGGCCGCCACAAAGAACCACGAGGGCACGCAAGGTCCCTACCTTCTTGGGCTCGCCCGCGCGAGACGGCAAGGGTCCGTACGCTTAGAACCCGCAGCAAGTAACTCTGAGGGCCCGGCGGCTCACAGGACGCCGGACCTCTCGAGCGCGGTCCTTACCATCCCGGCCGTAGGATGACTCCGCGGGCCCTCGGGCGTGGCGTAGAGCCTGCAGCACGAGGCCGCGGCGGAAGGGCCACTGTCGGCGGGGAAGAGATCCCGGCCGTTGACGAGGATGGTGGGGCTGCCCGGCGTACCGAGCTCGAAAAACGCCCGCGAGGACAGCTCGACCGTCTCTATCTCTGTTCCCGGCGCGGTCCCCGAGAGCACCTCGCGCAGGACTCCCGCCGCCGCCTCGCCTCCGGGACAACCCTCTGAATACAGCACCCGGACTACGGTAGCGTGGTCCGGGTCTGCCGGGGAGAAGATCGCTTCGCCGGGTGGTCGCACCCTGGTTGACAGCCCTACTGCATTTCGTCGCAGGCTTCGACGTGCTCCAGGTTGTCCTGGAGGAGCTCCTCGCCGAGCTTGAGCATCTGCATAACCCGGTCGTCTGCAACCGAATAGAAAGCGTTACGGCCCTCGCGGCGTACCCGCACGTAGCCGCACCAGGCCAGGCAGCGCAGGTGATCCGAGACCCTCGGCTGCGGCGCCCCGAGCTCCTCGACGAGCTGCCCGACCTTCATCTCGCCCCGTTGGACGAGCAGCAGGAGTATGGAGAGCCGGGTCGAGTTGGCGAACCCGTTGAATAGCCTGGCGAGAAGACACATCTCCTCGCTCTCGCGGCCGACCTCGATACCGGATAAGAGTTCCGGTCTAACCATATTTTCTTGCACACCACGCTCCTTCCAAGCCCCCTCACTATACACTGCCTGCCCCAGGGTGTATACGCTATTACACTCGAGTGAGGCCCGGGCGGGACCGGAGATCGCGGCCGGCAGGGCGTGGGATCGGTGGCCGTGGTAGATCTGCGCCCAGAGGCTCGAACGAGACGGACTACCTGCCGCGCGGCCCGCTGTCTATCTACGCCGGTGTCGCCGCCAACGGGCTGATGACGATCTTGATGGGTACGGCTTCGTGTAGGGGCCGCGGACTAGAAGTCACCGCCGCCGAAGTCTCCTCCTCCGAAATCTCCGCCACCCCAGTCGCCACCGCCCCAGTCGCCGCCGCCCCAGTCGCCTCCGTCGTCGAAGCCTCCTTCGGAGAAGGAGGAAGGATCGCCCACGTACATGTAGTCGGTGTCCAGGGCCTCGAAGAGCAGGAGCGCGGTAAGCCAGTCGCCCCCGAAGAAACCGTAGCGGGCGTTCTGCAGCTGGTACTCGTACTCTCTTAGCCTCTGGCGCTGGTAGGGGTCCATCAGGTGCTCGTTCGCCTTCGCCCGCGCTAGACGGGCTTCGAGCTCGCCCAGTTTCTCCTCTGCCGCCCGCTTTTTCCGGTCGGCCTCCGCCGTGGCCACCTTGAGCCGGCTCGGGGCTTGCATGGTCTCTTGCGCGATGTCGGCGGCCTCCCGAAGGAGGGAGCGGGCGTCTGCGAAGCGGCCGGCGGACGCGGCCCGGGCTGCGCGCTCCGTGCAGCCTTCGGCGTGGAGCAATCTCGCGGAGAGCTCTTCAGGGTTCGCGACCTCCCCGAGCGCGGCGGGACCGAACTCGGAGAGGACCTTTTCGTGCGACCGCTGGTACTCCTCAAGGGTTCGTCGCGCTCGCTCGAGCGCGCCCTCCGCCGCGTGGCGCTCGTCGGGGAGGGCGTCGCGGGCGGCGAGCTCGGCCCGGAGCGCCGTCCGGTTGGCGCGCGCCTGCTCCGCGAGTGCCTCCACGGCAGCGAGGGCCTGGCGGGGGTCGTACTCGTCCCGGCGGTGGGCGCGATCCGCGGCCTCCCGCGCGAGCCGGTCGTACTCGGGGCGTAGCTCCAGGGGCTCCACGGCGACGCCCCCGGCCCTGGCGGTCTCCTCGGCCTCTTCGGCCGCCCGGATCTCCTCGGCCGCCGCCCGGAGCTTGCCGTCCAGGGTCTCATCGGCGGCCCGGTAGTCGTCAATGGTCTTCTCGGCCTCTTCGAGGTTCTCCATTGACCCTTCGAGGAGGCCGCGTCCGCGCTCCATCCTCGCGCGCGCGGAGGCGGGGTCGGAGGTGAGCCTCGAGGCGGCCTCGTTGAACTCCTGGGCGAAACCGGCGGTCTTGGCGTCCGAGATCTTCGCCTCGATCCGCTCTTCGGTCCTCTGGTCCAAGAGCGGACGCTGCGCTTCCAGGTAGCCGGAGACGAGCCGCTCCTTCTCGTCGAACTCGTCCAGACGGGCGGTGAGACCCGCGAACTCTTCCTCCGCGGACCGGCGCTCGTCCTCGAGACGCCGCTTGCCGGTGCGCCGCCTTCTGAACAAAAGCACGACCCCTGCCACCGCCGCCAGGATGAGCAGCAGCCCGCCAACCGGCAGCCCTCCCGCACCGGCGTCGGGGTCGCCCTGAACCGCCGCGGGTTCGCCCTGGATCTCTTGTGCACCCGCGATGAGACCGGCCGCGAAGTCACCGTCCTGGAAGTCAGGGACCATCGTGTCGTATGCCTC
>JADDPU010000412.1 GCA_016781725.1 Rubrobacter sp.
GGGTTCTGACGCGCGGGGTGCCCAGGGTCTTGCGGTGGCGGCGCCGGCGGGAGGGCTTCCTGGACGCGGAGGCCGTGGCCCGCATCAAGCGGCAGGACACCGCGATCACCCTGACCCGCAACGCCCTGCGCTACGTGATCTTCGCGATCGTCGCGCTGGTCGTGCTGAGCATCTTTATCGAGAACCCGCTCCCTGGCGTGGCGGGGGCCACGATCCTTGCCGCCGTCATCGGGTTCGGGGCGCAGAGCTTTCTGCGCGACGTGATCGCCGGGTTCTCCATAGTCTTCGAGGGGCAGTACAGCGTCGGGGACTTTATCCAGGTAAAGCCGCAGGAGGTCTCGGGGATAGTGGAGGAGCTAGGACTCCGGATGACCAAGATCCGGTCCCTCTCCGGCGAGGTGAGCTACATCCCAAACGGCGCGGTGCAGGGCGTGATCAACTACGTCTCGGGCCAGCAGCGCTTTAACGTGGAGGTCCAGCTCTCCGACTCGGAGGCCGCCTCGCGGGTGCTCGATGCCCTGGGCGAGACCGCGGAGCTCTACCTGAGCCCGCCGCACCTCGTCGAGCGCGGCGAGACGGAAGGCCGCGTCCGGCTGCGCATCGTCGCCGGGGTCCTGCCCTCGATGGCCTGGCTCGTCGAGGAGACCCTCACGGGACGCATCAAGGCCGCGGCCGGTGAAGACGGCCTGGTCGGCGACCCCCTCGTCTACAAGGTGGACCAGACGAACCTGCGCAAGGTCCGCGACCTTTTGCCCCGGGAGGCCGAGCAGAACCTGCCAAGGGAGGCGGAGAGAAAGCTCAAGTAGGCTTCAGGTATACGGTTCGGGACGCTGGAGCGTGGGCGTTGGTCACCGACGGGGCCGTCGTCGCGTCAGACACCGGGTTTCACAAGTGCCTTTTCTGTAACCTGATGCCTAACTGCCCGGTCTCCAGTCGGGGCGCAGGTGACCGTTGCTCTGGGCCTTCTCGCGGGCCTTACGCTCGCGCTCGAGCCTCTCGGCGGCGGCGGCCAGGAGCTCCTTCACCCTCTCCAGGCGCTCCCTCTCGGAGGTGAGCTCCAGGATCTGCTGGCGAACCGCGGGCTCGAACTCGACGCGGCCGGCGATGGCGAACGAGAGGTTCCGGTAAGGCGGCTCTATCTCTATGCCGACGGAGCCCTCCGTGGCAGCCTCGACCACCCGCTCCAGGAGGGCTATGCACTCCTCGGCCAAAGCGTTCACGTCCTCCTCGGCCTCCTCCTCGAAAAAGTCGATCTCGCCCATGTAGTAGGGCTTGCCGGTCAGGACGTTGTTGAGCCTGAAGCGCCGCGAGC
>JADDPU010000093.1 GCA_016781725.1 Rubrobacter sp.
CCCGAAGACCGCGCCCCGTGGGCCTCTCGCTTCACCGGTGGTCGATCACTTCGGCTGCCGATCCCTGCGGGCGCCCAGAGGATTTCCTGGCTTCGCCCAGATGTGTCGCGTATACTGCGATCCAACCTCCTTTGGGTGGCCGGTGCGTCTGTACATCATGTCTACTCTGCGCGAAGCCAAGACCGTCGTTTGCTACGCCACCGCGCTGCCGCAGGAGGACCACAGAGATGCGCACCCGGCCCGTCCGGGCCGACGGGCTCGACCTCTTCGTCGAGGCCGCCGGCTCCCCAGAACACCGTAAAGAAGTCGAGCGATACCTGGAAAGCATGTTCGCCGCAGGCTCGATGCGCCCGGAGTGGTGCTTCGTCGCAGAGAAGGAGGACCGTCCCCTCGGACGGGTCGCCTTCTGGACGTTGCCCGGCATGGAAGAGCCCCTCGCCGTGGTGCTGCTGGACGTCCCCTGGGAGGACGGCGACTACGTGGGCGTGGGCACGCGCCTGCTCGGGGACGTGCTCAACGAGGCGCGCGGGCTTGGCGCCAAGGAGATCGAACACGTCCTCGACACCCCGCCGATGCGGCCCCAATTCCAACACCACCCGGAGAAGCGGGTGGAGCTGCTGGAGAGCCTGGGGTTCGCCTTCAGGCGAGAGACTGCCCGCTTCGAGTGGCGGGGCGGAGAGCCTCTCGCCGAGCCCGGGGGGTTGTCCTTCCGGACGCTAGAGGAGGCTGGGGAGGACGCGTTCGTCGACGCGATGAGGAGGGTCTCCGAGGGAACCCTCGACCGCGAGATCCGCGAGGAGCGCGAGAAGCTCGGCCCGCAACGGGCGGCACGCGAGTTTTTCGAGGACGCAAGGAGGGTGAAGCACGAGCCTTCGTGGTGGCGGCTCGCCTACAGCGGGCGGGAAGGGGATCTCGTGGGCCTGGTGATGCCGGCGGAGCCGCCCGCCTTCCTTACCGTCTTCTACGTGGGCGTCGTGCCGGAGATGAGGGGACGGGGCTACGTCGACGACCTGCTCGCCGCCGGTACCGCCACCCTTCTTGGCGCCCGGGCGGAAGGCGAGGGCGAGAAGCCCCTGCGGGCTGACACCGATGTGGCCAACGCCCCGATGGCCGCCGCCTTCGAGCGGGCGGGGTGGAGACGGTTCGCGGGGAGGCGAGAGTACGTCGTGGAACTCGCTTCGGACCCGGGGTAGGACGCGATCGACGGCCCGGACGATCCCCGATGCCAGGTCGGCGGGGCTACCGGGGTCGAGGGTCTTCCTCGCGACGTGCAGGGCGTGGTGGAGGTT
>JADDPU010000148.1 GCA_016781725.1 Rubrobacter sp.
CCGAGCGAACTTCGCCTTCAGGGGGTTCTCGGCTCCTCTTTGTCAAGCAACGCCGCGCGAGGGCGCCCGCGAGTCCGCTACGAGGCTCCTGAAGACGGCGTCGGAGATGCGCCTCTTGAGGCACCGCAGTGCCTCTTTACGAGATTTGCCCTCCTCGATCTTCTTGCGGTAATAGGCTCCACCCCGAACGTCCGACCTGGCCTGGCAGATGGCCACCATGTGTAGGGCGTTGTTGAGCTTGCGGTTCCCGGCTAGCGAGAGCCTGTGGCGCATCACCTCGCCGCTGGAGGTCTCCACCGGTGCGGTGCCGGAGTAGGAGGCGAAGTGCGCCTTGGTCGGGAAGCGCACCACGTTGCCTACCGTCCCGATGATCTTCGCAGCCAGTATGGGACCTACGCCGAAGATCTCGGTGAGGGTGGTGCCGGAAGCCTCTACCTCGGCTTCTATGCGCCCGCTCAGGTCCGCTATCTTTCTATCCAGCGACCGAACGTCGCGCAAGATCTCCGAAGCTAACCGCCGACGGAGACGGGCCGAGGCGCCCTCCTGGGGCCGTATGCCGCGCAAGACGCGGGCGGCTCGGTGGGTCGAGAGCTTTCCGGCTACCCCACCGGGGACGAGGTCTCGCAGGAGCCCGTGGAGGCGGTTGAGCGCCCGAGTACGCTCTGCCACCAAGTCTTCGCGCCTCTCGGAAAGCAGGCGCAGCACCTCCGAGCCGGCTTCTTCGGGATCGACAGCGGGCAACCGCTCGTTGCGCCAAGCGGCTAACGCGGTGGCGAGAGCGTCCAGCTCATCGTTCTTGCGGGCGTTGCCGGTCGAGAGCACCCGCACCCGCGCCGAAAGCTTGGGTGGCACGTCCACCACCGACTCGCCGGCC
The DNA here is from genome assembly GCA_016781725.1 of Rubrobacter sp. Lineage (GTDB taxonomy): Bacteria > Actinomycetota > Rubrobacteria > Rubrobacterales > Rubrobacteraceae > Rubrobacter_D. Next base: position 875 of record JADDPU010000148.1, read on the forward strand.
GCTGCCAACCACCCTGCCAGGTGCCGACCGAGGCCACCAGCGTTCTCCACCGCCCACCGACGCTCGGGGAACCGTTTCGCCCAGCGTTCGAGGGACCTCAAGCCGGCGCGGTTCTGCGGGAAGCTAGCGCACTCGACGAACTCGCCGCCCGCTTGGTCGACCACCGCGAGGGCGACCGATGCCTTGTGGGGATCGACCCCGACCAACACCTTCATATGCGCACGCACCTCCGTTTCGGTCGGACCTCTGCCACTATTGGCTTGCGCGAAGGACATTCCGACTTCATGCCGTGCACACACCTCTTTTGAGTCACTCCACGCGCCGGGCGCCGGCGGGACGCGAGCCGAGAACAAGCCAACCCATCATATGGGCGGCAGGAAGTTGGCGAGCGATCCCTGTAACCGGCACCCTAGAAGC
>JADDPU010000178.1 GCA_016781725.1 Rubrobacter sp.
ATACTAAGGGTCGCGTAACGCCGGAAGACGGCCGGATGCGCGTCCTAGGCGAAAGGGGGACAGGTTGGGAACGGAGGAGCTGCTGGAGAGGCTCGAGAGGGACGGCGTCGAGCACCTGTGGGTCACCTACCACGATTACAGCGGGGTAGCCGGGGCCAAGAGCGTGCCGAAGGAGCGCTTCCGGAGCGCCGTCGAGGACGGCATCGTCTTCGCGCGGGCTAACCTGAACTTCGACGCGACCGATCACCAGCCCCCGGACGCGCACCTGCTCGCCGACTCCGGGGACTTCCTTGCGGTGCCCGACCCCGACAGCTACGCGCTGCTGCCCCATTACCCGCGGACCGCGCGGGTGCACACGTGGATGCGGCTCGAGGACGGCTCGCCGTGGGAGGCCTGCCCCCGCACGCGCTTGCTCACCGCCATCGAAGACTTGCGGGACGCAGGCTTCTCCGCCCGGGCCGCGCTCGAGCCCGAGTTCTATCTCCTGGTGCCAGACGGGTCGGGCGGCTACGGGCCGGCCAACCGCGCCAGGATGTACACCCAGACCGGGCTCGCGCTCGTGGACGGGCTCGTGCGGGAGATAGTAGAGACCCTGGGCGAGATGGGGGTAGCGGTCTCGCAATTCGACAAGGAGTACGGGGTGGGGCAGTACGAGATCACCGCCCGCCACGCCCCTCCCATGAAGGCCGTGGACGACTACCTCTCCCTCCGGCAGGTAGTGCGCGACGCGGCGCGCGAGGCAGGCTACGTAGCGACTTTCATGCCGAAGGTATACGCCGAGTGGCCCGGCAACAGCCTGCACGTCCACCTGAGCCTCTGGGACCCGTCGGGCGGGCGGGACCTCACCCCCTCGGAGGCGGACGACACCTCGCTCTCCGACGTGGGGCGGTGGTTTATGGGCGGCCTCCTGGAGCACGCCGCGGCCCTGACCGGCCTCGGTTCCCCCACCCCCAACGGCTACAAGCGCCTCCAGCCCGGCTCCTGGGCGCCTGGGAACGTCTACTGGGGGCGCGGCAACCGCTCGGGTATGATCCGGGTCCCCGGCACGGGTAGGCGGCGTCACATCGAGCACCGCTCCGGGGACAATACCTGCCAGCCTTTCCTCTTCCTGACCGGCCTCCTCGCCGCCGGCCTCGACGGCATCCGCAACGAGACCGACCCTGGCCCCCCTTTCGAGAAGGACATCGGGCACGTCACCCCGGAGGAGATTAGGGAGGCAGGCATCACGGACCTGCCCCGCAGCCTCCCCGAGGCGCTGGACGCGCTCGAGGGGGATAGGGTAGTGGCGGGTGCCGTCGGCGAGGAGGCTTTGAAACATTTTCTGCTCATCAAACGCCACGAGCAGGCGCAGTACGACCTGCACGTGCACCCCTGGGAGCGCGACGCCTACCTGGAGTCCAACTGAGCGCCTCGTATCCCGTCGTGCCCGGGCTGACGGGGGGGATACCGGGTCCGGCCGCCGTCGTACCGGGGCCTCCGGAACTCGCGGCGCTCTACGAGCGCGCCATCCCCCAGAAAGACGGGCTCTGCGGACCGTTCTGGGGAGCGCTCGTCCTCTCGGCCTTCGGCCGCCCGGCGGAGGCGGAGGCCGTCGCCCTGCGCGCCGGTACCGTACTGGCCGAAGGGGACCCTGAGCGCTGGCTCCCGCCCGGCGCCGTTCCCCGCACCGACTACCGCGTCCCGCTCCCGACCACGCGTGACGGAACCCTCGCGGGGACCTCGGCCACGGGGCTCGCACGCGCGGTCGAGGAGCTCTCTGAGGGTGAGATCTCGGTCCTGCCCGTTGCTGGGCCGTGGAGCGCCGAAGCCGTGGTGGGCCTCATCGAGGTGTCCTCCGCCACGCCGGGCTGCGTGCTCGTCGCCAACTGCCGCACCGGGCGCCTTTGGGGCTCCCGCGCGGACCCGAAGCTCCTGCTAGCCCACCTGCTCGGCGGCGCCGGCGCGGTCCCGGCCCCCGACTGGGACGTCGGGCACTTCGTCCAGCTCGTGGCGGCCGTGCGGGGTCCGGGCGGCACCCTCGTGGCCGTGCGAGACACCTACCCCGGGCTCGGCTGGGGCGGCCACCACCTCCAGCCGGCCGGCGCCGTGGCGGCGGCGCTCGACAGGGACGACGGCGCGGAGGGCGGCGTTCTGTGTCTGTGTCCACCCTCCGAGGCGGGGGCGCTGCGCGCACGCCTCGAAGCCGCCGGACGCGGGCTGCGTCACTGGGACAACGGAACGCCCGACGGCTGGCGGCGCGGTGGTTGAGCTCCTCGACCTTCTCCTCGGGGGGATCGAAGAGGAGCTGCCTTTCGCGCTCGCCCTGCGCGAGCGGCTTCACGCGAACCCGGAACCCAGCCATATGGAGCGTGGGACGGCCCGGCTCGTCGCTGAGGCCCTGGCGGACGAGGAGACGCGGTCGGTCGCCGGCAACGGTCTGCTCGCCCGGACGGGACCGTCTGGATCGGGGGCGGTGGTCGTGCGGGCCGAGCTCGACGCTCTCCCCATAACCGAGGAGACGGGCGCGCCTTTCGCCTCCACCAACGGCATGATGCACGCGTGCGGTCATGACGTCCACATGGCCGCCCTCGCCGCCTTCTTCCGCGCCGCTCGACGCCTGGACGGGTTGCTCCCGGCACCCCTCGTCGCGCTCTACCAGCCGAGCGAAGAGGCCTATCCTTCGGGGGCGGATCTGGTGGTGCGCGAAGGCGTACTGGAAGGCGAGACAGCGGCAGTGGTCGCCGCGCACGTTCATCCGGATCTACCCTGGAGAGCGGTGAGCGTCGAGGCGGGCGCCGTCAACGCGTCCTCGGACAACCTGCGCATCGTGGTCGAAGGGGAGGGCGGCCACGGGGCATACCCGCACCGGGCGCGGGACCCTATCCTCGCCCTCTCCCACCTCCTCGTAGCGTTGCAATCCGTGGTTAGCCGCCGGCTCGACCCGATGCATCCGGGCGTCCTCAGCGTCGGTTGGCTTCGCTCGGGGTCCGCGGAGAACGTGATCCCTGGCAGGGCCGAGGCGGGCGCGACGCTCCGCGTGCTCGCACCGGAGGATAGGCGGCCTCTCCGGGAAGCCGCCCTGGAGATAGCGGAGCACACGGCCCGCGCCCACGGCTGCGCGGTGTGGGTCGAGGTCACAGAAGGAGAACCCGCCACGGTCAACGATCCGGCCTTCGCCGCCGCCGCGCGTTCGCTCCTGCCCAAGGCCGGTCTAGCTCTGGGCCCACCAATGAGGTCATGCGGCTCCGACGACTTCGGTTTCTACGGCCGCGTGGCCCCCTCGCTCATGGCGTTCGTGGGCCTCGAGGGCGCGCCGGACTCGCCGCAAGCAGCCCTTCACCATCCGCGGTTCCTACCACCCGAGGAGGCGGTAGGGCTAGTGGCTCGGACGCAGGCAGTCGCCTACGTGGCCGCCGCCTCGGCGTGAGGCCATCCCCGGGCCGTTCCGCCTTTGAAGTAGGGTAGACGGCGTCCCGGCCCTCGCGACCGGAACACCCGAATAGGGGGCGTATACGCTCGGGGCGCTGCGCCCACACGTCCCCCGCCTACTATTCTGGCTATACTGGCACCCGCCATGGGCCTTGGGACCGCCATAAACGTAGTAGCGGTGCTGGTCGGCGGTGGGATCGGGACCCTCGCCGGCGCGAGGCTGCCCGAAGGGATGCGCTCGACCGCGATGCAGGCCATCGGCATAGTTACGTTGCTGGTCGGCGTCACCAATTTTCTAAAGTTCGACAACGCGCTCGTGCCGCTCGTGAGCGTCGTCGCCGGGCTGGTCGTGGGCGAGCTTCTCCGGATAGAGACAGCGCTCAAGCGGTTGGGGGATCGATTGGAGAAGCGGTTCTCTAAGGGGGAGAGCCCGGTCAGCCGGGCGTTCGTGACGACCAGCCTCCTGTTCTGCGTCGGGCCGCTCACCATCATAGGCTCCTTGGAGGACGGCCTGAGGGGCGACTACAGCCTCCTCGCCCTAAAGAGCGCTCTGGACTTTATCGCGGCGCTCACCTTCGCGTCAGTGCTCGGCTGGGGCGTCTTGCTCTCTGCCGGGACGGTGCTCCTCGTGCAGGGTTCGCTAACGCTCGGGGCGGGTTTTATGGACGCGATCGTTACCGGGGCCATGATCTCCGCGACGACGGCGGCCGGCGGCGTCCTGATCGTGGGTCTCGGTCTGAACCTGCTCGAGCTAAAGGAGATCAGGGTCGCGAACATGCTTCCCGCGCTGCTTTTCGCCCCGTTGCTCGTAGCTGCCGCGCCCCTGTGGCCGCTCTGACTTCCCCGCGCCCGGCGGATACTCTAATATTGGTCCGAAGGTGAAGATAGCCGAGAGGAGAGGGATATGGAGGGACGCGACCGCGAGTGGCGCGGCAGCCCGCTGGACGTGGCTGAGAGCAGCATGGACCCGTACGGCATCAGGGAGGTCGTGGTCGAGTTCGACAACGGCGACGAGGACGTCCTGCGTCCCAAGCGGCGCGAGGCCTACGAGTCCTACGAGCTGCACCAGCTGGGGACCTACCTCGACACCCTTGCTCACGGCGTCCGAAAAGGCAAGAAAAACTAGCCCGAAACGGAGGAAGCTTTGCACGGCATACAGCGAACCCGCAGGACGCAGGGCCCGGTGGACGGTAGCGTCGGGGTAACCCGGGTCGTAGTCCGCTACTCGGACGGCCGCGTGATGAACTTCGTGCCAGACGCCGGCCGGGAGACGTTCTCAGAGGACGACATGCTCGAGCTCAAGAAGGTGATAAGCAGGGCCTCCTCGGCGGCGGAGTGGGCCGACATCAACACCCGGTTGGGGTTCTAGGGCACCTCACCTGCCGGGCGCGTCGCGGCCAGGGTCGACAGGGTAACGGCCGAAGAGGTCCGTATTCAGGTCGACCTGCCCGCCGGCCAGCTCCCGGCGCCCGAGGTCCCACAATACCTGCAGGTCGTGGTCGATCTCCCCGAGACGGGCTTGGTCTCGGGCGCTCGCGTGGTGCGCGCCCTCGCGGGCCACGAGCCGCTCGCGCTCCTCGGAGAGCTCTTCGATCTTCCGCATAATGCCCCGTGCCACCCCTGCCTCCCAACGCGTCCGGTCCTCAGGGATTCAACCGGAAGGCCGCACGCGGCGGCTTTGCTCTACAATCTGTGCTCGTGGCGAGCGGAGGAAGGCTAATGCTGAGCAGGATCTACCATCTTGGCTACGCGGTGGAGGACATCGGGGCCGCGTCCCGGTTCTACAGGGAGAACTTCGGCGCAAACCCGGGGGAGCCCGAGGTCGTCGAGGAGCAGGGGATCGTCGCTACGATGTTCCGGGTCGGGGAGTCGAGCATCGAGCTCGTGCAGCCGACCCGCCCCGACTCCCCGGTCGCCAAGTTCCTCGCCAAACGCGGCGAGGGCTTCCACCACGTCGCCTTCCAGGTCGAGGACCTGCAGAAGGCCCTGGCGGAGCTGAAACGGGGCGGCGTGGAGCTCATAGACGAGGAGCCGAGGCGGGGGGCGGGGGGCACCAGGATGGCCTTCGTCCACCCGAAAAGCGCCTTCGGGGTCCTCACCGAGCTAGTAGAATTGCCCGAAGGGTAAGTCGAGAGGGAAGGACACGGCATGGACGTCGAGAGACGCGAGGACAAGCGCCGCACGGAGTCCGGGATCGAGGTCAAACCCTTCTACGGGCCCGACGATTTGGAAGGCTTCGACTACTCGGAGAAGCTCGGGGACCCGGGCGAGTACCCGTTTACCCGCGGCCCCTACCCGAGCATGTACCGCGGCAGGCCCTGGACCATGCGCCAGTACGCCGGCTTCGGCACGGCCAAAGAGACCAACGCCCGCTTCAAGTACCTGACCGAGAACGGCCAGACCGGGCTCTCCGTCGCCTTCGACCTCCCGACCCAGATGGGCCGCGACTCGGACCACGAGCTCGCCCTCGGCGAGGTCGGAAAGGTAGGGGTAGCCATCGACTCCCTCCTCGACATGCGCGACCTCTTCGACGGCATCCCCCTCGAGGACGTCTCGACCTCGATGACTATAAACGCCACAGCCTCCATCCTCTTGCTCCTCTACTCCCTCGTCGCCGAGGAGCAGGGCGCGCCGGCACAGAGCGTCACGGGGACCACCCAGAACGACATCCTCAAGGAGTACCTGGCGCGCGGCACTTACATCTATCCGCCAAAGCCCTCGATGAGGGTCACCACCGACACTTTCGCCTACTGCGCCAAAGAGTTGCCGCGCTGGAACACCATCTCCATCAGCGGGTACCACATCAGGGAGGCGGGCTCGACCGCCGTGCAGGAGCTCGCCTTCACGCTCTCGAACGCCATAGCCTACGTCGAGGCGGCGGTGGAGGCTGGCCTCGCGGTCGAGCAGTTCGCCCCGAGGCTCTCCTTCTTCTTCAACGCCCACAACGACCTCTTCCAGGAGGTCGCCAAGTACCGGGCGGCGCGGAGGATGTGGGCGAGGATCATGCACGAGCGTTTCGGCGCAACCGACGAGAAGAGCCAGAAGTTGCGCTTCCACACCCAGACCGCCGGCTCCTCCCTCACCGCCCAGCAGGCCGAGAACAACGTCGTCAGGACCACCGTGCAGGCGCTCTCGGCGGTCCTCGGCGGTACCCAGAGCCTCCACACCAACGCCTTTGACGAGGCGCTCGCCCTCCCGACCGAGCGCAGCGCCCGCATAGCCCTAAGAACCCAGCAGATCCTCGCGAGCGAGGGCGGCGTCACCGAGACCGCCGACCCGCTGGCCGGCTCCTACTACGTGGAGTCGCTGACCGACGCCGTCGAGGAGGAGGCTTGGGATTACATCCGCCGCATCGACGCCCTGGGCGGGTCGGTCAAGGCCATCGAGGAGCGCTTTATGCAGCGCGAGATCGAGGAGTCCGCCTACCGCTACCAGCGCGAGGTCGAGAGGGAGGAGCGCATCATCGTCGGCGTCAATCGCTACGCCGGCGCAGCCGGCGACGAGGACCCCGACATGGAGCTGCACGCCGTCGACGAGTCGATCCGCGACCGGCAGACCGAGCGGCTCGCCGAACTGCGGGAGACCCGCGACAGCGGTGCCGTAGCGAGGGCGCTCGCCGACCTCAGGAGCGCCGCGGAGGGCTCGAAGAACCTCCTCTATCCCATGAAGGTCGCTCTCGCCGAGCTCGCCACCCTGGGCGAGGTCTCCGACACTTTGCGCGAAGTCTTCGGGGAGTACCGGCCCTCCTGACGGAGGGTACTCGGGGCGGTGAACGCGGTGACAAAGCCGCCAGCGTTTGTGTGGTACAAAAGCGGGTAACTACAGAGTAGATCGTTCCTCGATAAAGGCAAACCCGCCGCGAGGTGGGGACGCAAAGCCGCGGGTCTCCTCTACGGAGACAGCCGGGCCACCGAAAGGAGATTTACGTGTCGTCCACGCAAAGGGTGTATCTGGGTGTAGGCGCCCTGATCGCGGCGCTGCTCTCGTTCGTGGTCATGCAGGGCCTCACCCAGGAGGCGAAGACCCAGACCGAAGGAGAGGCCGGCGACCCGACTTATCAGGAGGGTGCGCAGCAGGCTTTCGCTAGCGGTGAGATCATCGTCAAGCTCGAAGAAGACGCCTCGCAGGAGGACCTTCGCGACCTGAACCGCCGGACGGACGCCAGCGTCGAGGAGGACCTCCCCCAGAGCGAAGTGAGCGTCGTGGACCTGCCGCAGGACCTCTCGGTCTCCGAGGCCGTCAGCGCGTACGAGGCATCGCCGGAGATCGAGTACGCCGAGCCCAACTTTCTGCTCAAGCCCGCCGCCGTCCCGAACGATCCCTCCTTTAGCATGATGTACGCCCTGAACAACACGGGCCAGACCGGCGGTGTAAAAGACGCGGATATAGACGCCCCGAAGGCCTGGGACACCACGACCGGGAGCGACGACGTGGTCGTCGCGGTCATCGACGAGGGGGTGGATATAAGTCACCCCGACCTGAGGGACAAGATCTGGACCAACGCCGCAGAGGTCGCGGGCAACGGCGTGGACGACGACGGGAACGGTTACGTCGACGACGTCAACGGTTGGGACTTCGTCAACGACGACGCCAGCGTCTACGACCCCGACCCCCTCACGGGCACGGGGGACGAGCACGGCACCCACGTCGCCGGCACGATAGCCGCGGTGGGAGACAATGGTATCGGTATCACGGGCGTGAGCTGGCGGACCAGGATCATGCCACTTAAGTTCCTCGGGGTGGACGGCGGGTATACCTCCGACGCGATCGAGGCGATCAATTACGCGGTGGACAAGGGCGTGAAGATCTCCAACAACTCCTGGGGCGGGGGCGGAAAGTCCCAGGCTCTGCAAGACGCTATCGCCCGGGCCGACTCCAGCGGGCACCTGTTCGTCGCCGCCGCCGGCAATGGTGGTGCGGACGGGGTCGGCGACGACAACGATGCGGCCCCGCACTACCCGTCCAGCTACTCGAACCCGAACATCGTCGCCGTGGCCGCTACCGATGACCGCGACACCCTGGCCTCGTTCTCGAACTTCGGCGTTACTTCGGTGGACCTGGCGGCCCCCGGGGTGAGGATCCTGAGCACGCTGCCTGGCGATGCCTACGGCAGCTACAGCGGCACCTCGATGGCGACGCCGCACGTGACGGGTGTGGCGGCCTTGGTCAAGAGCCGGAACCTGACGCTCGGCGACGCGAAGATCAAGGCCAAGCTCCTGAAGAGGGTGGACGAGAAGGCCGGTTTGGCGGGCAAGGTGTTGGCGGGCGGCCGGCTCAACGCCGCCCGGGCCGTCGCGGTGTCCACGAGGACCCCGGCGAAGTCGCCGGACACCACGGACCCTACCATCGGCTCCTTGCGGCCGGTGCCCGGTAGCAAGATCCGCGACCGCACGCCGGTCGTCGCGGCGACGGTGCGCGACGACCGCACCGACCTCGCCAAGAGCGATATCCGCCTCTACGTGGACGGGAGCCGCAAAGGCACGTTCACATACGACACCGACACCGACCGGCTGAGGTTCAAGAGCGGCAGGCTCGCGTACGGGCGGCACGCGGTCAGGATCGTCGCAACGGATGCGGCCGGCAACACCGGCGCCAACCGCTGGGCCTTCCGCATCGTCAAATCCGGCTAGACATCGCCGGGATTACCGTAGAGAGGAGAGGGCCCGCACGAAGCGCGGGCCCTCTCTCGTCTTGGGAGGGCGTTGCGCTCCGGGCGGCCGGAGATCGTAATCCCTATGGTAAGATTGCCCCTAAATCGCGGATTTCTGGCGGGCCCGTTTGCGTCGGCCGCCAGCGTTAGAGGAGGTTGGTAGGCGTGGTTGACTGGTTTCGCAGACGTGCCGGCGGTGGTAGATCGGCGGAGGCAGGGCCGACGGGGCTCGATGTCGAGGGTGAGACCGCCTCAGAGCTCGTGGATAGGACCCCCGAGCCCGCGGGGCCTGCCGACGGCTTCTCCGAGGCCGGTATCCGGGAGGCGCTGAGGGACGTGAGGGACCCGGAGATCGGGCGCGACCTCGTCTCCCTCAACATGGTCAGGGAGATCGAGATACAAGGTTCCGGAGTAAAGGTGGGGATAGCCCTCACCACCGCCGGGTGCCCCCTGAAGCACAAGATCACTACCGACATCAAGGACCGGCTCATGATGGTCGAGGGCGTCGAGAGCGTCGAGGTGGACTTCGGCGTGATGACCGACACCGACCGCCAGAACCTGATGACCTCGCTGCACGGCGGTCCCTCGGAGCTGGCCCCGGCGTTCAGGGACGAGTCCAGGACGCGCATCATCGCCGTCGTCAGCGGCAAGGGCGGGGTGGGCAAGAGCACGGTTGCTGTGAACCTCGCCGCCGCCCTCGACCGGGCCGGCCACTCGGTCGAGATCCTCGACGCCGACGTGCACGGCTCTTCGATCCCGGTGATGCTCGGTTCGACGGAGAAGCCCAACGTGGTGGGCGGTGTGATCTTCCCGATCGAGTCAACCCAGGGCCTTAAGTTCATCTCGATGGGCAACTTCGTGAACGAGGGACAGGCCATTATCTGGCGCGCCCCAATCGTGAACAAGGCCCTCACCCAGCTTATGCGCGACGTCTACTGGGACGAACCCGACTTTATCATCGTGGACATGCCGCCAGGGACGGGTGATGTGGCCCTCACCGTGGCCCAGATGATCCCCAAGGCCGAGGCGCTCGTCGTCACGACCCCGCAGGCCGACGCCGCCCGCGTGGCGGTCAAGGCCGGCAAGATGGCAGTGCAGGCGCACCTGAAGGTAGCGGGGGTAGTCGAGAACATGGGTCACGCGGTGTGCCCGTGCTGCGGGGAGGAGATGAGGATCTTCGGCGGCGACGGTGGAGATAGGGTGGCCGGCGAGCTCGGGGCCAGCGTCCTCGGCCGCATCCCTATCCTCCCCGACGCCACCGGCGAGCCGGGCAACGCCCTCTTCGACGCCGAGAGCGCGCCGGCGCGCGCCTTCGACGAGATCGCCGCCAGCCTCGCCGCGACCAAGGTCCGGCGCCGCATAAAGGTTTTGTAGGCAGCGTCTCATCATCGGCAGCAAGGGAGCGGCCCCGCATCTCTAGCGGGGCCGCTCCCTTGCTGCCTACTTTTCTCCGGAAGAACTCGGCGGAGGGTAACGTGCGACTGTCAGCCGAGCAGCCCGAGCTCCTTCACGGCGTCGCGCTCCTCCTTCAGCTCGTTCACGGTAACGTCGAGCTTCGATTGCGCGAACTCGCCGACCTCAAGTCCCTCGACGATCTCGTAGTTGCCGTCCGAGCACCGCACGGGGAAAGACGATACGAGGCCCTCCTCCACGCCGTACTGGCCGCCGGACGGGACCGCCATCGAGCGAAGGCCGTCGGCTCCAAGAGCCCAGTCGCGCACGTGGTCGATCGCGGCGTTGGCGGCGGACGCTGCGGAGGAGGCGCCGCGCGCCTCGATGATCGCGGCGCCGCGCTTTCCGACCGCCGGGATGTACTCGTTCTCGTACCAGTCCATCTCCACCCTGTCGACGGCCCGCTCGCCGTTCACCTTGGCGTTGAAGAGGTCGGGGAACATCGACGGGGAGTGGTTGCCCCACACGACGAGGTCCTGCACGTCCTCGACCCCTACCGAGAGCTTCTGGGCGAGCATCGAGACCGCGCGGTTCTCGTCGAGCCGCGTCATCGCGGTAAAGCGCTCCCGCGGCACGTCCGGCGCGTTGTTCATAGCGATCAGGGCGTTGGTGTTCGCCGGGTTGCCGACCACGAGGACCCGCACGTCGCCGGCCGCGTGGGCGTTGATGGCCTCGCCCTGGGGCTTGAAGATCGCCCCGTTCGCCTCCAGAAGGTCGGCGCGTTCCATCCCCTTCTGGCGCGGCCTTGCGCCTATCAGCAACGCGACGTTAGAGCCGTCGAAAGCCTCGTTGGGGTCGGCGGTGATCTCCACGGACTCGAGCAGCGGGAACGCGCAGTCGTGCAGCTCCATCGCGGTGCCCTCGGCGGCCTTGAGTGCCGGTTCGATCTCGAGCAGCTTCAGCTTGATCTTCTCGTCCGGCCCGAGCAACTGGCCCGAGGCTATGCGGAACAGGATCGCGTATCCGATCGCGCCCGCGGCGCCGGTTACGGTGACGGTCGCTGACATCAGGTCCTCTCCTTCTATCTCCTGGCTGTCCCTGTTTGTGGCTCGCGTGAATGATAGGGCAACTCGCGCCCATCTGCCGCTTCCCGCCGCGATAGAATGCCCCCGCGTGCCTTTCGGATGAGCAGGGAGGGTCTTGGAGCTGGTAGAGGCGATAAGGTCGCGCCGGAGCGTCGGGCGCGTGAGGCAGGAGCCGGTGGCAAAGGAGCTTATCGAGCGCATCCTCGAGAGCGCCGTGCACGCGCCGAACCACAAGATCACCGAACCCTGGCGCTTCCACGTCTTTACCGGCAAGGGTCGCGGCGAGCTCGCCCGGGCGAGGGCCGAGACGGCGCGGCTGCAGGCCGAGGCGGAGGGCGAGGACGAGGAGCTTGCGGCCGGCAGGATCAGTCGCGAGCGCAAAAAAGCCTTCAGGGCCCCGGTCGTTATAGCCGTGATCTCGGAGGCCGGCCGCGACGAGGTGGAGAGCCTGGAGAACTACGCGGCCTGCGCCGCCGCCGTCCAGAACATGCAGCTCACAGCCCACGCTTTAGGGCTCGGCGTTATCTGGCGCACCGGCCCCGTCGCCTACCACGAGCACATGCGCGGGTTCTTCGGGCTCGAGACCGGCGACCGGATCGTAGCCTACCTCTACATAGGCTACCCGGACATGGGCGAGAGACCCAGACGCCGCAAGCCGGTCGAGGAGAAGACCACCTGGCACGAGGGCTAAAAGGCCCGCCGGTCGCAACCCCGCGGCGGGTTGGCACGTATCCGTGGGGGAACCCGACAGGAGGAGAACCCATGAAGACGCTGCTCAGACGCCTGCTTATCCTCGCCGCGCCCGTAATATGGCGCAGGATCAGGCACCGCCGGCGCTAGCAGGGGGCGCTGGCCGCGGTCAGTCTTCTATAGGGACCGCGTCAAAGCCCTTCTCCGAGCGCCGAACCTTGACCAGCGGGTAGCCCGGCTCGTGGTAGAGGATCACGGGCGCGTCCCGCTTCTCAGCCTCCTCTAGCACCTCGATGCGGTTGCGGCGGGCGGCCTCGGGGTCGGTGTCGACGCCGGCTATGAGGTCGGGGTTCAGCCAGATCTTGGCGGGAGCAAGGTCCGCGGTGTAGAGCGCCGAGCTGTCGCCTGACTCGATCCAGACGATCTGGTGCCCCTCCGAGTGGCCGCTCCTCACCTCGACCCTTACGCCCTCGACAACCTCGCCGTCACCGCTCAAGAGCTCGCACCAGCCCTCCTCGACGCCCCTCTCCACAGCAGGGACCGCCTCCCGGCGTCCGTCTCCGTCCGGCATCCCGCGGGCCTCTTCGAGCGCGGCCTCCTGCACGTAGACTGTGGCGCTCGGGAAGCTTGGCGGCTCGAGCGCCCACCCGACGTGGTCGGGGTCGAGGTGCGAGAGGACGACGCGCGTCACGTCCTCGGCTGAGTGCCCGGCGTCCTGCAGGTGATCCATCAGGTTCCGCTCCTGCCGCAACTCGTAGCGGCCGACGAGGACCTCGGGCAGCCCCGGCCCGAAACCCGCGTCTACGAGCACGAGGTCCTCTCCGGTCTCGATCAGGATAGGGTGCATGGCACCCTTGATCTTCGCCTTGCGCGAGCCGCCGAAGAGGTTGCCCGCGTCGGTGACGAACACGCCGTCGTCCAGGATGCGGACCCGCATCCGCCCTACCTCGAAGGTGCTTCCAGTAGCCAAGTCGCCCAAGCCTCCTCTGCTCGTGAGCCCGAATGATAACGCCAGCGGTACGCTCTCGCTCGGGGTCTCCCGAAGGCCTCTGGCCCAGACCGGGCCATGAGAATTTAGGCCGGACGGCATATGGCGCAAACGCAAGCCTTGCGAGATAATTGCCCCCGTGTTGACGCAAACCGAGAAGATTTCCGGCAAGAGCCGGCCTCGCTACCGGTGGATGGTGGTCGTGGTGGCCGCCGTCTTGATCTCGGTGCTGGCGCTCGGCGAGAGCGGCTCCGCCGCGACCTCCTACGATTCCGAGGAGCTCCAGTTCCTACGGCTTATCAACGAGTATCGTGAGGAGAACGGGGCGGGACCGCTGCTCCTCTCGGACACGCTGGCCGTGGCCGCCGAGCACCACTCGAAGGACATGGCCGAGTACGGCTTCTTCGCCCACAACACCCTGGCCAGCTCCTACTACCCTGTGGGGTCCCAGCCCTGGGACCGCATGGCGGCGGAGGGCTACACCTACAACACTATCAGGGGCGAGAACCTGGCCACCGGCACGGAGACCGCCGAGGAGAGCTTCGAGGCCTGGCGCGAGTCGCCCTCCCACAACGCGGCCATGCTCGACGGGCGCTACCGGGTGATCGGGATAGCCAGGGTATACGACCCGGACGGCGCCCACGCCTGGTACTGGGCCACGGACTTCGGCGGCGCAGTCGACCCAACCTCCCACGCTCCGGGGGAGAGCTCCCGGGCCGGAGGGAAGCCGTCCAGGGACGAGGCCGGCATAGAGAACGGCGCTATGAACGGCAATACGATCTGGGAGCAGAAGGCGAAGGACGGGGCCGACCTCATCCTCGAGGACGATCACGCGCGTCTCGGCGGCTACGACGACGGGGCCGACGAGCTCAGGCAGAAGGTCCGGGTCGGCAAGGACGACGAGCTCACCTACGACGTCAAGATAGAGACAGCCGAGCGCCGGAACCCGTCAGACTGGCTGCGGGTGCGGATCACCAACAAGGAGGGCGACAGGCTCGCCGTCCTGAGGCGCTACGCGGACCGTGACACCGACGGGTGGCGGCACCACAAGATCGACCTGTCGCGGTTCGCGGGCCGGACGGTCTACGTGAGTTTCCGCGTCAGGACCGATGAGGCCCTGCTCACTACCTTCTACCTGGACAACGTGGCCCTGGAGCGTAATTCAGGACCCGCCGACGCGGGTCCGTAGCGCCGTCCCGACGCCGTCCCTCAGCGCGGTCGCGAGGGTCCTGGGGTGCCTGAGCAGGCTGTAGACCGGAGCGTCCCCTGTGAAGCTCTCCATCAGCGTGCGACGGGCCTCGGCGTCCTTCTCGCACGCTTTGAAGAGCGGTTCCATCATCCCTAAGCTCGGGACCAGGCTCACCATGGCTTGCCCGGAGAGGTGCTCGCGGGCGCGCTGGCGCCGCAGCTGGCGTTCGTAGCCGGAGAGCGTGGAGGCCGAGAAGTCCCGCCTGGCGTGGGCCTGGTGGGCCCAGGTCGCGGCCAGGCGGCCGGATTCCATGGCGTACCCGACGCCCTCGCCGCTTATCGGGTGGATCATGCTCCCCGCGTCGCCGACGGCGAGGACCCCTTGGGCGTGCCGCCTGGCTCCCCACATCCCCATCTTCAGGGACCAGCTCCTCGGCGGACCTTCCGGTTCGGCACGCCTTAGCCATCCGGCAAGCTCCGGTTCTTCCAGAAAGCGGTCGAAGAAGGCTTTGAGGTTGCGGCCCGTGCGGGCTAGCGCCCTGGTCGATACGCCGGCCCCGACGTTGGCCCGCCCGTCGCCGAAGTAGAAGACCCAGCCGTACCCGGCCCCGTGCGAGTTTATGTCCTCCGTTATAAAGATGTGGAGGTCCTCCTTGTTCGGCCCGTCCACGTCGCGGAAGTACTGCCTGCGCGCCACGGCGTTCTGGTGGGCCTTCATGCCCTCGCCCGCGAACCCTCCCACGCCGTCGGCGACCACGACGAGGGGGGCATCGAAGCGCACGGTTTCGCCGTCTTGCGCTGCCCGGATCCCGGTCACCTCGCCTGTCGGCACCCTCAAGAGGTCGGTTGCCCTGACTTTGGCGCGGAACTCGGCGCCGGCCGAGATCGCCCGCTCCAGCAACTTCGCGTCGGTCTCTTCGCGCCGGATGACGTACCCGTGAGGACCGTGTAAGGTGGGGGGGACACCCTGGCGCAAGAAGGCGGTTCGGGTGTACATCGAGAAGCCTGTGAACTTGCCGTGGTGCGGCTCGTTCAGCCAGTCGCCCAGACCCATCAGGGCTACCTCTGAGGCTGCGTGGGGCATCAGGCCGTCACCGCACGTCTTGTCCCTCGGAAACCCCTGCCGGTCGATGAGCAGGGTTTTCAGGCCGGCCCTCGAGGAATAGTAGGCCGTGGAGGAGCCGCCGGGACCGGCCCCCACGACTATGAGATCGTAGTGCTCGGTCATCGCCCTCCTTCTCGACGCTCTGCGAACTGTGCCAGAATGGTCCCTGGCCGCTCCGGGAGCGGAGCGGCGCCCATTATACTTCGGCTAGGGAGAGGAGACGCAGGAGTGGTCGACCGCAACCGTCCGGCGCGCTACGAGGTCGGCGGCCGCGCCGCCCTCAAGGCCACGGGCCAGGCCGTCGAGATTCTCGAGGTCCGCCGGGGCGAGTTCGTCCCCGACTTCGTCTACAAGGTGCGCGTCCTCGCCGAGCGACCGGCGAGGCCCTACACCCTCTCCGTGCCGGAGCACGACCTGGCAGATCTCTCGGTCTGAGGTTTCAGGCATCAGCCCTCAGGTAGGGCCGGCCGAAGACGCCGCCTCGCGGGGGCAGTCCCTTGTGGTGCCGTAACGCCTAAATGTCCGCATCCGTAAACGCGGCGGGTACCGTCTTGCGCGGCCTGAAGCCTCTCCTAAAACCCTTCGCCGGTGGCGACGCTCATATAGGCGACGTCGACCAGGGGGACGTCGGTCTCGAGGGCCTGCCTGACGCAGCGGGTCAGGACCTCCGCGGCGACCCCCGAGTCGGGGAAATGGCCGTCAAGGAGGCGCGCGGCCCGGGCGATCTCGTAGAAAGAGAAGCGGCGCCGCTCGCCCGTCAGCCGGTAGACAGCCTCGAGCACCTCGAAGCGCAGCGAGATCAGCTGCTCTAGCCTCCAGCGGATCTCGTCCACCGTAAGGTTCATGGTCTGGTAGAGGCGCGCGATCTCGGCTACCTGCACGAGGCTAGGCGGGCGCTTGCCCAGGCGCCCTACTGAGTTTTCGTCGAGGTAGCGCCGGGCTGTTATGCGGGCCAGCGCCAGCCGCCCCGCCGGGCTGTCGTAGCCGGGGAGCTGCCTGAACTCCGTAGGGCCGCGAAAGCGTCCAACCCGGACCTCCTCGTCCTCGACGAAGACCCGGGGGGTGTGGCCCCCGGCGTAGTAGGAGATCTGACCGGCCATCGAGCCAGCCTGCGGGGCGGCTCGATGCGTCCGGATCTCGACCCAGCGGCGCACCGTGCCGGAGTAGAGCCGCTCGAGCGCCCGCCACGTTGCGTCGCCGCGCAGGTCCACTTCGCCCGGCTTCTCCGTTACCACCGAGACCTCGACGTCAGGCAACACGTCCGAGTAGGCCTCACGGATCGTCGCCAGTAGCTCCTCGAACTCCTCGTCAACGGTACCCGACAGGTAGCGGCGCCGCTCTGCGGGCAGCACGTACATGAGGCGGCTCTTGATCCTGCGCTCCTTGCCCTCGGCAGCCTTCAGCCGGTCTATCGCCTCGTAGAGCTCGCGCCGCCTGCGGTAGACGAGCTCCGTCAACCTCTCTACTTCAGGGTCCGTCGCGAAGCTCTCCGACCATGCCTCGTCCCTGGCCGAGCATGCGGCCTCGTGGGCGTTCTGAGCCCGCACGACGGCCCGCTGCTCTTTGTCTCGCTCCGCCTGGGCCTCGCCCAGCTCCCGCTCTAACGTTTCTATAGTCGAGGACACTCGGAATTCCC
>JADDPU010000475.1 GCA_016781725.1 Rubrobacter sp.
GTCGAGCGCCACGGCGGCGAGATCACCGCCAAGAGTATCCCCGGCGAAGGGTCCACTTTCGTCGTCACTCTGCCAACCCAACACTAAAGCCGCGTCCCCGTACAAAACGGGCGGCAGCGCCGATCAGGCTGCCTTTACCCAGACTGGCAGCTATGAGCCCGTCGCAGACCTGACCGACGACGGATTCAGGCAGGGTGAACCGACTGTCACTGGTGGCGGTAGCGGCAATACGTACTGTATGGCAGCGGCTGGCGGCTCTACTGCCAGCTTCAAGATCACCCAGGAGACCGGCCGACCGGTGCCGGGGAACATCTCATGAGTACGCGGAAGCGCTACCGGGCGGCCGAGGAGCGGCGGGGTGGAATCTGTTGCAGAATACATCCACTTTGAGCGTTACAGAGATCAAACGCGAGAACCGGAGCCGCACGAGGGGTAAGGCGAAGGCCGAGACCCCCTGGAACGTGATCTTGCACAACGACTGGGACAACTCCATGCCTCGGGTGACGATAATTCTCAGGAAGGTCATCCCCGGCATGACCTTGAAGAAGGCCACGGCGATCATGTGGGAGGCCCACAGCAAAGGCCGGGCGGTCGTGAAGAGCTGCCACAAGGAACTGGCCGAGCTGTATGAGGAGCGGCTGAGGCGAAAGGGCCTCACCGTAAGCATAGAGCGCGCGCGGTAGAAGAGCCGCCTCCGGGCGGGGCGCCGGCTACGCAACTCTTCCCAACGGTCCTCGCCTCGGTTGTCCCTACCTTTCCTGCCCTGTGGGGTAGGTCCCGCTCGTCCTCGGCACGGCGACGATGTCCCGGGCAGCTCGGGGCGCCGCTCCCGGGGCCCGCTTTGTTTGAATCGCGCGCGCACCGCGTGTAAAATGCAGCCTCCACGAAAAGGCAAACCCGTCGTGAGGCGGGGGCGCAAAGCCACGGACCTCCGGGCAGGAGGCAGCCGGGTTACCGAAAGGAAGGTCGATAGCATCGATGCGTTTCACCGACGGCCCGACACCGTAGGGCAGGAATCGAGACTACTCGCGCTCGTTTCAGTCCGCTCTCGTCCTGACTCTCTCGTTTCCGCGGCATGGCGTAGATAGAATGTTGCGGCAAGGGGGATACTTCGTGATCCGGCAAACGAGAACGGGTTGGGGGTGCACGCTCTTGGACGCACCGTGGAAAGCCAGGATGCATCTGGCGTGCCGGGAAGTGGCCGCCGTTGAAGCTTAGGCGCGCGATGGCCGGTGATGGTGTGGCGGCGAGCGGCTCGCCCGCCCGGGTGGTCATCGTCGACGACCACGCTTTGGTGCGAGAGGG
>JADDPU010000125.1 GCA_016781725.1 Rubrobacter sp.
GAAGGTGCCCGGAGTCATCGTTGGGCACTCCCGAATGTCCGAACCTCAGCGTTCCGGGGAGCGCGGCAAATCTACGTCATCCCTGAAACTGCTTGGGTCTCGCTAGACGCCGGGAACTGGAGACCGAAAGAGCGCCTCGTACTCCCCGTAGCCCTCCTGCGCGAGTTGCGCCACAGGGATGAAGCGCAGGGCGGCGGAGTTGATGCAGTAGCGCAAACCGGTCGGGGCAGGACCGTCGGCGAAGACGTGCCCTAAGTGCGAATCACCATGCTTACTTCGGACCTCGGCCTGTCCCACCACGTTAGTCGGCTCAAGCGGCCTCGTAAATGAGGGCCAGCCGGTACCGGAATCGAACTTGTCGCGTGAGGAGAAGAGCGGCTCACCCGAGACGACGTCCACATAGATGCCTGCTTCGTGGTTGTTCCAGTAGGCGTTGCGGTAGGGGGGTTCGGTGGCATCCTCCTGAGTGACACGATACTGCAGGGGCGTGAGGGTTTGGCGCAGCACCTCGTCCGCAGGTTTCTGGTAGCGTGAGGTGGACTCGATCTGGTACACGGTCTCATCGCCCTTCCAGACCTGCTCGAAAAATGCGTCCCGCCCCGAGGCGATGCGGTAGGAGCGGTAGCGCTGCGGGTTCTTCTGCGCGTAGTCCTGGTGATACTCCTCTGCCGGGTAGAATGCCGCCGCCGGGACAACGGTCGTCGCGATGGGCTGATCGAACTTGCCCGAAGCCGCGAGCGCCGCCTTGGCACCCTCCGCGAGGCGCCGCTGCGTTCCATCCGCGTAAAAGATCGCAGAGGTAACGGCCTCGCCTCGATCAAAGAAGGAACCTCCCGCATCGGTCGGGTTGTGCAGCCGCCAAAAGATGTCCAGCAGTTCCTGGTAGGAGATGATCTGAGGGTCGTAATGGACCTCGACCGTTTCGCGGTGCCCAGTGGTCTGTGAGGTCACTTGGTCGTACGTCGGGTTCGCGACGGTGCCTCCCATGTAGCCGGACCGCGCCTCAACCACCCCCTCGTGCTTTTCGAAGCCCGCCTCGACCGACCAGAAACAGCCCCCGGCGAAATAGGCCGTGGCGTACCCATCCTGTTCCCCATGCTCCGCCCCCTCCGTTTGTGACAAGGCAAGGGGAGCAAAGGGAAGCAGGCTAACCAGGGGGAGGAAAACCACGGGGAAGAAGATCCACGTTCGTTTCACACCACATCCTTTCTTGGCTTGAGCGACTCAGGCTCGAGTCAGCTTAGTCTAGCGCTTGGAGTCACGTCGGACCCCGCTTGCGTGTGCACCACCCCAGGCGCCTCCTG
>JADDPU010000524.1 GCA_016781725.1 Rubrobacter sp.
GCATATCTTCTCTCATGGCTCCAACCCTAGCACGCTCTTTCAGGCTACGCTATGCTTTCTGAAAGTATTTTTCGATGCTTTACCTCATCCTCAGGTCTAATTTTATCTTAAGGTTAAGTGTAAGCCTGTGACCCTTTGCGAGGGTCCCCCGGCTCGTCCCGGAGAGCGGTATTTTTTGCTTTAGATGTCGGGTTCGGCGAGTTATCCACAGGGGTTGTCTGCGCGGGAGCAGGGTTGAACCCTCGTGGAAGGGAGTATCGGGGCTGGAGATACGGCTCTGGGGTTTGCGGTTGGGCGCTGTCAAGCCCCGTGTGTCTCTTGCGGCGCTCTACCTACGAGCGTTTTGGTCAGGTAGAGGATGAGCCCGTCGTCCACCGTGACGGTATTACCGTGCGAGACCGTACGTCCCTCGCTGGCTAGTCCTCGTCCGTCCGGAACGTAGCCCCGCAGGGCGTAGAGGCGCTGGGCCGCCCCGTAATCCGGTGACATGCCGACCCCTATCCCAACGACGTTCGACCGCTCCGAGGCGGTCTGCTCCACCGCGTCCATAAGGCGGGTCCCGATGCCTGCGCGCCTGAAGCGCGGCAGTACGTTGAGGTCCTGAATCTCCGGGATGCCGGAGGCCTGGAAATGCGGATAGCCCGCGTCCCACTTGATAGTCACGTATCCGGCGAAGTCTCCTCGGACAAAGGCGACCAGGACGGAGCGCAGCCCTTCTTGTTGTTCCGAGAGGTATCGCTCGTACTGGGAGCGAGGTTTATCCCATCCGAGGTCGCGGAAGGCCGCGGCGATAGGGGCGACGTCGCGTCCTTCAAGCGGTCGTATCGTGGGGTCTCTCGTCATGCCAGAGGGGATCACCGGAGGGCCCAGCAGCGATGCAACGAACTGCTAGAGCTGGCGGTTGGCCACGCCGGCCGCTATCGCGGCGATGGCCATTGCGATGAAGCGGATGGGGTTGATGGTTCCTTCCAGGGCACCCGGACCAAGCACCGCCAGGAACGGTATCGTCGTGGCGACGACGGATATGGCGATGGCCACGGGGCCACCATTGCGGCCACCGGCGCGGTTGATCAGGGTCCCGGCACCGTAACCGGCCAGGGCGCAGAGGATCAGGGTGAAGAATCGGATCTCGAAGATAGCCAAGACGACGAAGAACCCGGCGACCGCGACCCCGACACCCGCCAGGAGGCTCCTGACGACCTGGCCGCTCTTCATAACGCCGGCGCGGGCGCCGCGGGGGAGCCTGGCGTCGTCTGGGCACTTTATCCCCACGTCGGTCTGGCGCATGCAGTCGGTGCAGATGGG
>JADDPU010000092.1 GCA_016781725.1 Rubrobacter sp.
CCCGCAGCCCCCCGATGTCCGATGTTCCAGGTCACAAACCCGGATGCCTACCTCAGCCGTACCAGTCTCAGAGGATGCGCGGTCGGCTCAAGTGAAGGTGCCCGCGTCGATACGCACGGAGTCCTTCTGGGCGAAGTGCTCGCTTATGTACTTTTCGCCTTCGTCGCAGAACAGGGTGACGACGGTACTGAGGTCGGGGTAGGACTCGCGGACCCTTTTCGCGGCGATCAGGTTAGCGCCGCTGGAGGGGCCGACAAAGAGGCCGTACTGCTTGGCGAGGCGGCGCATCTCCTCGACGGCCTCCTCTGAGTCGACGGTCAGGGCCGTGTCGACGAGGCGCCGGTGGCGCTCGAAGATGCCCGGGATGAAGCCGTCCGAGATGCCCTCGATGAGGTGGTCCCCGATCTCCCCGCACAGTATCGTCGAGGACTCCGAGGGCTCCATCGCGAAGAGCTTGACCGCAGGGTTGACCTCGCGGAAGGCTTGCCCGACCCCGATCAGGGTCCCCCCCGTCCCCACACCCATCACCATCGCGTCGGGGACGAGGTCTCCGGGAAGCTGGTCCAGGATCTCAGGTCCCAGCCAGATGCGGTTCTCCTCGACGTTCCACTCGCTCTCGAACTGCGAGGGACAGAAGTAGCCGGGCTCGCGGCCCAACTCCTTCGCCTTGGCGAGGGCCTCGTTGACGTGGAAGTGCCCGACCTCCATCACCTCGGCCCCGAACGCCCGGCTGATGGCGACCCGCTCGCCGCTCATCCCCTCGGGCATCACGACTAGCATCCTGTAGCCCTTCACGGCGGCGACCATCGCAAGGGCATTGCCGGTGTTGCCGCTCGTCGCCTCGACGATGGTGTCGCCGCGCCTCAAGAGGCCCTCGTCCTCGGCCCGCTCGATCATGTACTTCGCGATCCTGGCCTTGATCGAGCCCGACGGGTTCAAATACTCCAGCTTGCAGTAGATGCCCTCGACCTCGATCAGGGGCGTGCCGCCTATGGCGTCGAGTATGCTGTTTGACAGACCGCTTTTCATACAGACCTCCTACTACTCCGGGGTAACGTATGCCCCTGAGAGGCCCCCGTCAACCAAGAACGTCGAGGCGTTTACGTACGAGGACTCGTCGGAGGCGAGGAAGAGGGCGGCGTTGGCGATCTCCGTGGCCTCCGCGAACCGGCCCATCGGCAGGTGTACGAGCCTTCTCTTCGCCTTCTCCGGGTCTTTGGCGAAGAGCTCTTGCAGGAGCGGCGTGTTCACGGGGCCGGGGCAGAGCGCGTTGACGCGCACCCCCTGGCGGGCGAACTGC
>JADDPU010000450.1 GCA_016781725.1 Rubrobacter sp.
CCCTCTGTGTCAAGAGACCGTTTGCAGAGCGAGCTGCGAATCTGCAAGGAGTGCTTTGAAAACCGCGTCCGAGATGCGTCGCTTGAGACAGCGCATCGCCTCTCTGCGCGATTTGCCCTCCGCCAGCTTCTTACGGAGGTAGACTCCGCCGCGGGGATCGCTGCGAGCCTGGCAGACCGCGATCATGTGCAGCACCTTGTTGAGGGTGCGGTTGCCGGCGAGCGAGAGCCTGTGCCTGACCACCTCCCCGCTGGAGGCCTCGATGGGAGCCACGCCCGCGTAGGAGGCGAAGTGCGCTTTGCTCGGAAACCGAGCCACGTTGCCCACGATGCCGACGATCTTGGCGGCCAGGATCGGTCCCACGCCGAAGATCTCGGTGAGGGTGGTGCCAGAGGCCTCCACCTCCTGCCGGATGCGCTCGTCCAGATCGGCGATCCGCCGGTCGAGGGCGCGAACGTCACGCACTACCTCGGAGGCCAATTGCCTTCGGGTTCTCGCTGGTTCGTCCCGTGGTCTGACTCGCCGCAGCAGCCTGGAGGCGGCATCGGCGGAGAGCTGCTTGCTGACAGTGTCGGAGAGAAGGTCCCGTAGCAGCACGTGCAAACGGTTCAGGGCGCGGGTGCGCTCGGCCACCAGATCCTCGCGCCTCTCCGTGAGCAGCCTGAGAACCTCGACGTGAGCGTCGTCGCCGTCCTCGGATAGTACTGGGGCCAGCCGCTCGTTCTGCAGGGCGGCCTGAGCGGTGAATGTCGCATCCAGACGGTCGTTCTTGCGGGCGTTTCCCGTAGAGAGAAGCCTGGCTTTCGAGGAGAGTTTGGGCGGGACATCCACTACCCTCTCGCCCGCCTTGGCGAGCCGCTGAGCCACGGGACGGCCGATACCGGCGGCTCCCTCCACCGCCCAGCGACGCTCGGGGAAGCGCTTTGCCCACCGCTCCAGTGCCCGCAAGCCTTTCCGGTTAGCGGGGAAGGTCTTGTGGCCGGCGAGCTCTCCCTGCTCGTCGATGGCCGCAGCAGCGTTCACGCTCTTGTGTGGGTCGATGCCGATGAGCACCCCCATGCTCTAACCTCCTCTGTACGCGCTCATTACGGTAGTGGCGTGCAGAGGACAATCCGACTTTGAGTTTCTAGGTTCCATCCCTCTGTTGAGTCACCCCGCTCGCCGGGCGTCGGCGGGTCACAGGCCTATAGCAAGCCAACCCTTTCGAGTGGCAGGAGCGTCACGAGCGATCCCGACCGACACCCTAGAAGCCTAACGGCTGCAGACCGCCTGGCTCCTGCCCTTGAGTTAAACAAG
>JADDPU010000170.1 GCA_016781725.1 Rubrobacter sp.
TCCCCGTCCGGGGGTTGACCTCGGTGAAGAGGGGGTGGACGTCCGCGCGCTGGCGCGCCTGCACGTAGGTCAGGCCGCCGAAGTAGGCGAGATCCAGCTCCCCCGAAACCATGGCCTCGACCACGGCGTTGTAGGTCGTCGGCACAGAGAGCTCGACCTCGCGTCCGATCTCCTTCTTCAGGTAATCTTCGAGGGGCTGGTACTGTGCCTCGACCTCTTCGGGGTTCTCGTTGGGGATCAGCCCGACCCGTAACGGTTCGTCGCCTGAGGCCGACCCCCCTCCCTCATCCCCGCTAGCCCCGCCGCAGCCCGCAAGGACCATCGCGGCGACAAGGACCAGGATGGGTGTCGACAATCGATGGATCATGGTTGTCCCTTTCTAAAACAGGTATCAACGAAAGCCTCGGCCGCCGGCGACAGCTCCCGGCCGCGTTCGGTCAGGAGCACGAAGGGTCGCGAGAGCGCGAGCCCGCGCACTGTGACGCGGTCGATCTCCCCCCGGTCTTCCAAGGTGCGAAGGGGGACGACGCCGACGCCCGCGCCTGCACCGACCGCGCCAGCGACCGCCGCGTTGGACCCCAGCTCCATTACCACCCTGGGCCTCACGCCGGCCGCCGCCAACCCCTCCTCGGCGGTTCGGCGCGTCCCAGAACCCCGTTCTCGCAACACGAACGGTCGATCGACGAGCTCCTCGGGGGAGATCTCCGTCCCGGCGAGCCGGTCGGAGGCCGCAACCACCGGCACCAGAGCGTCGTAGCCGACGACGGTGCCGACCAGCCTGGGGTCGTCGACCTCGTGGCCCACGACGGCCGCCTCGATCTCCCGCTTGAGCAAGGCCGCGATCGCCTGGTCGGTGTCGTACACGCGCAACTCCAGCGCCACGTCCGGGTAACGTGCCGAGAACACCGTCGCGAGCCCCGGCATCAACAGCTCTCCGGGGGTCGAGGACGCGCCCAACACTAGCGTTCCGCGCGGGGAGGCGTGGCGGGCCATCTCCGTCTCCAGGGTGGAGATCCCCTGCAAAACGGCCCGCGCGTGTTCGGCGAGGCATTCCCCCGCGGGTGTGACCCGCAGAGGCCGACCCCGCGCGAGCAAGGCGACGCCGAAGCGTTCCTCCAGGGCGTGCAGGTGGTTGGAGACCGCAGGCTGCGTAAGGCCAAGCTCCCTGGCCGCCGCCGAGAGCGAACCGCACTCCAGTATGCAAACGAAGACGCGCAACCCCTGTACGCTCAGGCTCATCGCCGTAAGGTATCACATATAACTTATGAATTTGATAAACAAACCTTACACAAGA
>JADDPU010000361.1 GCA_016781725.1 Rubrobacter sp.
CTTTGCCGACGTAGGGGACGAGGGTTTGTGGGAGTCGCACCGAGCCGTCCTTTTGCTGGTAGATCTCGAGTAGGGCGATGAGGGCGCGGCTCATGGCGAGGGCTGTGCCGTTGAGGGTGTGGAGGAGTTGGGGGCGGCCGTCTTTGCGGTAGCGGAGCCTGAGCCGGCGGGCCTGGTAGTCGGTGGTGTTGGAGGTGCTTGTGACCTCGCCGAAACCGTCACGGCCGGGCATCCAGGCTTCGAGGTCGTACTTGCGGTAGGCTGCGCCGCCGAGGTCGCCGGTGCAGATATCCACTACGCGGTAAGGGAGGCCGAGGCCCTGGAAGATGTGCTCCTCGATCTCGACCATCTCCTGGTGGACGCTCTCGGACTGCTCCGGCGTGGTGAAGGCGAACATCTCGACCTTGGTGAACTGGTGGACGCGGTAGAGGCCGCGGCTCGCCCGGCCGTGGGAGCCGGCCTCGGTCCGGAAGCAGTGGGAGAGGCCAGCGTAGCGCAAAGGGAGACGGTCCTCGTCGAGGATCTCGTCCGTGTGTTGGCCGGCAAGGGTTATCTCGGCGGTGGCGATCATGGAGAGGTCCGAGCCTTCTACTGAGTAGATCTGGGTCTCGGGACCGCGCGGGATAAAGCCGGTACCCACAAGCGCCTCGTCGCGCGCGAGGTCGGGGGTGATGGTTGGCTCGTAGCCGCGCTCGATAAGGATGTCCATGGCGTAGCGGATCAGGCCGAGCTCCAAGAGCACCGCATCACCGCGCAGAAAGTAGAACTTGCTCCCGGTCGTCTTCGCCCCGGCGTCGAAGTCTATGATGCCGAGGAGGTCGCCCAGCTCCACGTGGTCTCGCGGCTCGAAGCCGAACTCGGGCGTCTCGCCCCAGCGCCGGATCTCTACGTTCTCCGTGTCGTCCTTGCCTATGGGCGAGTCGGGATGGGTCATGTTCGGGATCTTTAGCTGCTCCTCTCGCAGCCGCGCCTCGACCTCGTGGAGCTCACCCTCCTTGGCAGGGAGCCGCTCCTTCATGGTGCGCGACTCCTCGATGAGCCTCCCCCGCGCCGCCTCGTCGCGCTCCTTGCCGATGCTCTTCGCCATCTGGTTCTGGCGCTGCTTGAGCTCGTTCAGCTCCTGGATAAGCTCCGAGCGGCGGTCGGCCAGCTCCACGACGAGACCTACGTCGGCCTCCACACCCCGGTTCTTGCAGTTCTCCTCGACGGCTTTTGCGTTCTCGCGGATGAATCTCAGGTCGAGCACGATGCGCCTCCTTTTGGCAGGTATCAGGCATCAGGTTCAGCAAGGAGCTGGCAGCCGACGTTATCTTAGCCTGCGAGTTCCGTGAGCGCCCGCTCCTCTTCCCTTATCCGCACGTAGAGGAACGCGGCGTTCAGCGCGGAGAAGACAACCGCCGTCAGCCACGCGCCGAAGATCAGGGGGAAGCTCAGGACTTCTACGGCCACCGCGACGTAGTTGGGGTGCGGGAAGTAACGGTACGGGCCGCTCATTACGAGCTTTCGCCCCGGGACGACGAGTACCCGCACGTTCCAGTTCTCTCCAAGGGAGAGTATCGCCCAGTAGCGCAGGGGCTGTACCAGCACGAACGCCGCGAGCGGCACCGGCCACCACGCCGGGATCTGCGGCCCGCGCACGAGGCCCTCGACGAGCGTAGAGGCCAGCCAGAGGACGTGGATGGCGACCATCGCCGGATAGTGCCCTGCGCCCCGCTCGATGGCTCCCTTCGCCCGCAGCCGGCGCTCGTTACGCCGCGAGAGGCGAAGCTCCAGGAGCCGCTGGACGGCGAGGCCCACCACCCCCGCGACGAGCAAGACCCCGTTCAGCGAACCCTCCCGCCCGCCACCAAAACCTGACGGCTGAAACCTGAAACCTGAAACCTCAGATGCTGACGGCTAGCCGTCAGCATCGGAAAAACACGTGCTCGGCGGAGAAGCCTGGGCCCATCGCCGAGAGCACGCCGAGGTCGCCCGGCGCGAAGTCTTCCCCCTCGAGGAAGCGCTCCAGGATAAAGAGCACCGTCACGCTCGACATATTGCCGCACTCGCGCAGCACGTCCCGGCTCAGGGTGAGGCCGCCCGGTTCGAGGCCGAGCACATCCTCGAAGGCGTCGAGCACCTTGGCCCCGCCGGGATGGAGGACGAAGTGCTCGATCTCTTCGAAGTCCAGGCCCATAAAGTCGCAGGCCTCTTCCAGGTTGGGGCGGAACCTCTCCTGCACGATAACGGGCACGCTCTTCGAGAGTTGCACCTTCAGGCCGGTCTCGATCAGGTCCCAGCCCATCACGTCTTCGGTGTCGGGCCAGGTGGTGCTGAAGCTCCCGAGGATCTCGGGCCCTCTAGCCCTGGGACCGCCAATGAGCACGGCGGCTGCCCCGTCGGCGAAGAGGCTCGTGGAGATCAGGTTGCTCTTGGAGCGGTCGCCGCGCTGGAAGGTGAGGCCAGAGAGCTCGACGCCGATGAGAAGGATGGTCTCATCCGGGTAAAGACGGGCGTACTCGGAGGCGCGGGCCAACCCGGCAGCACCCGCCGAGCAACCGAGGCCCCAGATCGGGACGCGCCGCGTGTGCTCGGAGAGGCCGAGGCGGAAGATCAGTTTGGAATCCAGGGAAGGCGTGGAGATTCCGGTAGTCGAGACGAAGAAGATCGCGCCTACCTCCCCCGGGTTCACCCCGGCCCGGTCGAGCGCCCTGCGGGCTGCCTTCTCCGAGAGCTCCAGGGCGTGCTCGACGTAGAGGGAGTTCTTCTCGGGGAAGGTGTGGTCCTCCTCGAACCACTCGACCGGCACGCAGAAGTAGCGGGTGTCAACGTGGACGTTGTCGAAGATCGGGAGCAGCCGCTCGAAGTCGCCGTCCGCGCGCGAGAACATGCCGCGGGCGAACCGCTTGGCCTCCTCCTGGCCGATGCGGTGGGGCGGCAGGGCCGTCGCCACCGAGAGTATTTTGGGGCCCTCCTGGCTCACCGCTCTACCGGCCGGGGCTGCTTCGTCAAGGGGGCAGGGTCGGACGCACCCTCGGGGTCTGGCTCCGGCGTCTCGCAGGTGTTGCGGAAGACGTACTGCGGGATGCGCTTGCGCTGGCGGCTGGACCAGTCGATGGTGGGCCTGCGCTGCTCTTTGGGGACGTACCCGAGCCTGTAGACCGCCATGAGCTCGAGGTCTTCTGGCACCTTGAAGAGCCTCTTCAACTTCTCCCAATTCTCGGGGATCTCCATCGGCGTGGAGACGAACTGGATGCCCATGCCGAGCTCGGCGGTAGTCAGCCAGATGTTCTCGACAGCAGCACCCATCCCGAAGACTGAGTAGAACCCCGAGAGCTCGCCCGGCCGGTACTCGGTCTTGTCGAGGAGGACCGCGAGCAGGAGCGGGGAGCCGGCCACGAGCTTGCGGTTGTCCTCCCCGAGGGTTTTGGGGACGCCGAAGCGGTTCATCACGGCCTGGCCGGTACTCGAGAAGACCTGGCGCGAGAAGGGCTTGAGGACGCTCGGCATCTGGTCGAAGAAGATGCCGTCGCGCCTCTCCTCCATCTCGGCCTCGGAGAACCGGAAGTAGGGCCTGTAGCGCTTCCAGAAGGTGCCCTCCTTAAGGAGTCGCGTCATGCTCTCGCCGCTTATCCTCGCTACCTCCTCGATGGTCTCGCGGTCGTCTATGAGCACGAAGCGCCAGGGCTGGCTGTTGAAGTGCGAGGGGGCCATCGCGGCGACCTCGACCAGGAGACGCTGGTGCTCCTCGCTTACGGGGTCGGGTAAGAAGGGCCCGTTCGTAGTCCTGCGCCTCTTGAGGACCTCGAGGAAATCCAAGTCAAAAGCCTCCTAAAGCATCCATACGAGTCCGGTGGCGTAAAGGATCAGGGCGGTACCGGCGAGGGCAGCGTGCCCGTACGTGCCGGCGCGCACCCGCGGCAACACCGCGAACAGACCCAAAACCGGCAGGAGCGCCCAGGCGTAGGCCGCGCCCTGCAAGAAGCCCACGCCGACGGCGCAGGCGGCCGCGACGAAGACCGCGAAAAACAGGGCGTGGTGCAGCCAGCGGAAAGGCTTCGTCTCCACCACCCCGAACTGCACCAGCACGCCCAGGGCGAAGTTCGCGAGAAAAAGGAACGTTGCGGCGTAGAAGATCACTGCTTGGTCCTCCGGCTCATCCGAAAGGGTTATAGCACAGGCGCCCGCGGTGAAGGTGTGTGCCCTTTCGCCCCGGAGAGCCGGATCGGACCTGCGATGCTAAGATTCGTAGTTCGATGGACTTTGGTACCAACGGAAGCGCTTGCTAGGGGGCGAGATGGTGGACGGACGCCCGGAGGCTTACATAACGGGGATCGGCGTGGTTAGTCCCGTCGGTGTTGGGCGCAAACGGTTCTGGAGCTCTCTTTTGGCGAACGAGAGCGGGGCAGGCCCGATAACGCTCTTCGACCCGGAGGGCTTCGAGGTGAGGATCGCGGCCGAGTGCGCGGACTTCGACCCCGTGAGCTTTATGGACCGCAAGCTGGCGGCGCGCACCGACCGCTTCGCCCAGATGGGCCTAGCCTCGGCCAAGCTGGCGCTCGAGGACGCTGACGCGTGGGAGACGCTGAACGAGAGGCCGGAGCGGGTAGGGCTGGTCCTCGGCAGCGGCATCGGGGGCGTCACGAGCATGGAGACCACCCAGGCGACCATAGACAGCAAGGGGCCCGCCAGGGTCAACCCCTTCTCCGTCACCAAGATCATGCCCAACTCGGCAGCGGCCCACGTCGGCATCCAGCTCGGGGTGCAGGGGCCCTCCATAACCGGCGCCCTGGCCTGCACCTGCGGCACCGACATGGTTGGATTGGGCTTCGACCTGATCCGGCGCGGCGACGCCGACGTGGTGATCTGCGGCGCCTCCGAGGCTTCCATCACCCCGGTTATCGTGGCAGGCTTTATAGCGATGCGCGCCATGAGCCGGCGCAACGACGACCCCGAGGGGGCCTGCCGCCCCT
>JADDPU010000330.1 GCA_016781725.1 Rubrobacter sp.
AACTGGAGCTCGAAGGGCCTCTGGACGAGGGGCAGCGCCGGAGGCTGAAGGACATAGCCGAGAAGTGCCCGGTCCACCGGACGCTCGACTCGGAGGTGCTGATCGAGACATCCCCGGTAGCAGCGTGAGTGCAAAGCCAGGCCGGGGCGCCGTAAACGCGGACCGCTTAAACGCGGACCGCAACCATAAAGAGCGGTACGAGGCGTGGCACACCCGGTGTGCCACCCGGTGTGGCACCCGTGTTGGGATGTTGATGTGTCGGTGACGCGCAACATCGCGCGGGAGTTGTTGCCGCTGGTGGTGATAGCGTGGGCTACCCTTGCCATCCTGGGCGGCGCCGTCGAGGCCGGCGAGCGTGGCGGCGCGGCCGACGGGGGTTCCGCGCAAACCGCCGGGCTGGGGCTCTGCGCCATCACCCTGGCGATCGTGCTGGCAGACGGTCTGCGGAAGATCCGCAGGCCCCACAAGCTCATCACCAACCCGGCGTGGCGACCGCGACTCATCTCGCGCACGGTACCGTGGCCCGCGGCCCGTACAAAGCCGCCTCCGGCCGCCTTACCGCTAGAACATCTGCAAGTCTTTCGTACATAAAGTCCGTCCGGCTTTCGGTCTCCGTCGTGTAACTTCCCAGGGCGGACGGCGTGGCCTGCGGAGCCAGGCGTAGACCTGCCTCACGAAGCCAGCCCGGCCGGAAGCCGAAGATGTGGACCGTCCGTGATGGAAGCTCGCAGGATGCGCTTCCCTTTGCGGTCTTGCGTCAACCTTGCCAAGTAGAGCAGTACCGTGGCGACGGAGGATAGTTCGAATGCGAGCAACGAGTTCACGAAGGCCGGGGAGCGCACGGAGGGCGCCCGGAACCCGTCGAAGAGAGCCCCGGAGAGGCGGGCGCCGGTTCACCGGCCTGGTGCCGATAATATGCGCGATCATCGCGGTACTGGTGGCCGCCGACTACCGGGCGAACTACGGCGAGATCCGCCGGGGCGTCGAGGTCGGAACCGTGGATCTCGGAGGCGAGACGCCCGGTGAAGCAGAGAGGATACTGCGCCAGCGCGCGACGGGCATCGTGGAGGGGATCGAACTCAAAGGCCCCGGGGATGTCGTGCTCAGCCCCGGGCGGATGGGTGTGGATTACGACATCGAGGCCACGGTGGACGCCGCCTACGCCGTAGGCCGGGAAGGAAATGTTTTGAGGCGGCTCTCGGATCGCCTGCGCGCAGCCTTCGGCGCGGTGGCCATACCTTCCGCTGTCGACTACCGGACGGAAAAAGTGCGCGCGCAGGTTCAGGACATC
>JADDPU010000219.1 GCA_016781725.1 Rubrobacter sp.
ATTCACCTCGCTGCACATCTATCCACCACTACAAGATGCGGTGTTGACTCCTATGCTTGAGACCGGGGGAGAAGGACCGTCGGGGGGATCAGGCCGAGATCGAGATCCCCCTTGTAGCCGGTCCTTCCTCTTGTTCTACCGAAGAGCGCACGACGGCCAGGAAGGCGTGGGCGAGCAGGCAGAGGGTGAGGTGGTGGCGGTGCCAGGCGTCCCACTTCCTAACCTCGTAGTGGTCGAGACCGACTACCTCGCCCTTGGCCTCGGCGAAGCATTCCTCCACCGCCCAGCGCTCCTGGCACACCCTCACCAGTTCCTCCACGGTCGTCCCTTCGGGGCCGTATGCCTGGTAGAAGCCCCGCTCTTCGGGGTCGTCGGTGCTCCTGCGGACCAGGAGCCAGCGCCTCATGCCCTTCTTGGGGGCCAGGTCCAGGCAAGCCCACTCCCAGGGGCGCCTACCGCCGGTATCCCGGGCGGGGCGCACCTCGGAAAACGCGCCCTCGGGCAGCCTCTCGACGTACTCCTCTATCTTCTTCTTCGCAGTGCCGGTGCACTGGCGGGCGACACCCACGGACTTCTCGCCCTTCTTCAGGAGGAAGCCGGTCTCGTCCACGCTGAGGATGCCGGTCTCCTCGTCTGCGAGGTGCTCGAAGACGTACTCCCTGAGGTCGTCGCGGACCTCGTCGGCGTCCCACCTCGCCGAGCTCAGGAGGCGTTGGACGCCCTGCGGGTCCTTCTCCCCGATGGCCTCGGCCATCAGCCAGCCGTTCTTACGCTCCACTCTGCCAAGAGCAGGCCCACGAGGTAGCGCTTCACTCGCTCTCTGGCCTCCGAACGGGCGAAGCGACGGCCTATTCGCTCGTGCAACTCCCCCAACGCCTCCGACCATCCGGCGACCACTGCCGATTCGATGATCCCGTCTTGATCCTTGCAAATATTCGGCTGGCCGTATAGGATGGGTATTCGATAAATCGTATGCCCTGGGAGGCCAACAGGTGCGCGTTCGGACTGGGCGTAGCGGCGACCGTCGAGGCGATCTACTGGCTGGGCGCCAACGGAACGAAAGGAAGATGATGAGTACATGGTTCACGGAGGGGAGTTCAGAATAGAGACGCCCATCTGTCCCGCGTGCGGATGCTCGCTAGTCAGGCTGGGGATCAGCAAGGAGGAGGCCCCTACTTACCGTTACGGCGGCGAGGAGCACCTGTTCTGCTGCGAAGGGTGCATCGACGTATTCAAGACGGCTCCCGAAGAGTACCTGCGGGAGGTGAGCGACGTCGTGGTGTGCCCCGTTTGCCTGGCAGAGAAAAGGGTAGAAGCCACGGTCGGGCTTGAACACGGAGGTGAGATCCTACACTTCTGCCGGTGCCCGCACTGCAGGGAGGAGTTCGACAAGAACCCCGAACGCTTCGTCGCCCGGCTGGCAGGGTAAGCGGTGGAACGTACGCTCGCGGGGTACGCTGGAGCCGCCCCGAACCATCAAGAGGAGATGGAAGTGCACGAAACGCAGACCGAAAAGCCTCCGCTCGCGGAGGTTCCCGCGGGACGAGAGGTTAGGGAGGTTAAGCTCCTGGCGAAGCTCCTGGACGGCTTCGCCAACCCTATAAGGCTTTCCGCCCTCATGCTGCTAGCCCGCGGTGGCGAGATGAGCGTGGGGGAGCTGGTGGAGGCCATAGGGGCGCCGCAGCCGCGCGTCTCCGTCCACCTGCGCTGCCTCTCATGGTGCGGGTACGTGCGGGCTAGGCGCGACGGTAGCCATGTGCTGTACTCCATAGCGGACGAGAGGGTGTTGGGGGTCCTGAAGCTGGCCGAGGGGATCTTGGGGGACAACCTGGAGCACGTCGAGGCTTGTGACGTGACGAAGGGCTGCTGCTGAGGTGAAGTCCCCCGTCTTCGGCTCCCTGGGCGCCACGGTCGCGGCCCTGTGCTGCGCCGGCGTGCCCGCGTTCCTTGGGGCGCTGTCTGCTTCCGGGGTTGGGTTCCTCGTGAACGATCTCGTCCTGCTCCCCCTGGTGCTCGTGTCGTTAGGGGTGGCCCTGTGGGGTCTGGGCGGGGCGCGACGCGACACGGGCTGCGCGGGGTGCTGATGCTCTGGGGTGGATAGGCGCGGTGCTCCTCGTGGTGGGCATCTTCCTCTACCCGCTGGTCTACGCGGGGATCGCGGCGATGCTGGGGGCCGCCGCCTGGAACACCGTCGCGCTCCGGCGGGCGACGAGTTGAGACAAGGAGGCGAAAGCATGAAGGTGCAGGTTCTGTACTTCGACGGGTGCCCGACCTATGTGGCGGCCGAACAGGCGGTGCGAGAGGCGCTGGCCGAGGAGGGCATCGAGGCCGGGTTGGAGCTGGTAGCGGTCAACACCGACGAGGGGGCCCAGGAACTTCGGTTCCCCGGCAGCCCCACCATACGGGTAGACGGGCGAGACCTCTTCCCTGTCCCGGCACGCGCAGAGTACGCGCTCGGTTGCAGGATGTACGCCACCCCCGGACGCCTCATGGGTTCGCCGACGGCCGGGATGCTCCGGGAGGCCCTAGCGAAGGAAGGAGCCGCCCATGCCGAAGACGATCTTTAGGGGCGGCGTGCGCGAGCTGCTCAAAGAAGGAGGGGCGCAGCTGGTGGATGTGCTGCCCTCGGAGGAGTACGCAGAGTCGCACCTGCCGGGGGCGATCAACATCCCCCTCAAGGAGCTGAACCGCGAGACGACCGCGCGGCTCAGGCGAGACGAGCCGGTGATCGTCTACTGCCACGACTACCTCTGAGACATGAGCCCACGGGCCGCGTGGCGGCTCGAAGGACTCGGCTTCTCGGAGGTTTACGACTACGCGCCGAGCAAGGTCGACTGGTTCGCGGCCGGGCTCCCGATGGAGGGAACGCTGGCGAGCGTCCCCACCGTCGGCGACGTGGCGCGCAGGGACGTGCCGACCTGCACCCCGGCGGAGAAGGTAGGGGAAGTATATGGGCGCGTACGCGGGACGAGTTGGGACCGGTGCGTGGTCGTGAACGAGGAGCGGGTGGTGCTCGGCTTGCTGCGCGAGAAGGATCTGGCGTCCGACCCCGAGGCGACCGCCGAGGAGGCCATGAGGTTCGGCCCCACCACCGTCCGTCCAGACACGCCGACAGGGAAGATGGTCGAGCGGATGCGTAAGCGTGGCACCGCTTTCGTCCTGGTGACAACCCCGGACGGCGAGCTCGTCGGGCTGATGTATCGGGAAACTGCCGAGCACATGTCCGACGAGCAGGCGTAAACTTCTGAGAACCCCCTATAGGCGAATTTCACAGAATCTCACTTCCAGGCACTTCGATGAATAAAAACGTAGGGGGCCCTTTAGACCCCCTACGCACTTGGCGGGCGGCCAGGGCGACCGCCCCGACGCATACGCCCGCTACTTTGAGTGGCCCTTGCCCTTGTCGCTGCCCTTACCCTTATCTTTGTCTTTACCCTTATCCCCGTGGTGCTTGCCGTGTCCCTTGCCGTCGCCGTGTCCCTTGCCGTGACCGCCATCCTTGTCGTACTGCTGGTGGGTGGCGATGCTCGCGGTGGAGGAGGGCCCGGCCAAAGCGAGGTTCCCCATGAGCGAAAGTATCAGAACTACGGCGACCGACATGACCGCGATGTGGCCGAAGTTGCGCAAGACTAGCTCCTTTCGGTTCGGTAGCCGGGCCGCCTCCTCGTCTGAGGCCCCTGGCTTTGCGCCCCCGCCTCGCGGCGGGTTTGCCTTTTATCGTCCGTCTGGCAGGTACTATGAGGGTTGAGGAGGCCCACCGCAGGTGCCAAGTGGCCATTCCTCGTTGGCCACTTGGTCATGTTTTCGGTCATTCAACGAAGATGCAACCTCCGAGAACCCCCTAAAGCCGAAGTTCGCAGCAAACGGTACCCTGAGCATATCCCGGAACAGCAGCCACTGGCGCCATTGCGGATCGTTCACTTCGACCACGTGTAGGTGGTGGGTCCTGACCTCGGGGGCTGACTCTCTTACGAAGAGGTGGCCCCCGTCCCCACCGGCGTCACCTCGGTAGAGGTAGCCGAGCCCGCGTAGAGGGTCCCCTAGCTGGAGGATGACTTGCCTGGAGGGGACCGCCACAGCGATGTCGATGATCGGCTTTGCGTCGAGGCCGGGCAGCGCGGTGCTGCCTATGTGCTGGATGTCCAGCACCAGAGGCCCCACGGTGTCCCGTAGGGCGCAGCACTCCCGCTGGAAGAGCTCTCGCCACTCCTCGCGATGGGCGGCTACCCGCACGGTGCCCTTTTTCAAGCCGATCGCGCCCTCCTCTTGCTTACCCTCGCCCGAAGCCACCCCCACCCCCTCTCCCTGCACGTCGGTTAGCCCCTGCCTGGGTGCGGAGCCGTGGTCTACCTTGCTGCCTTGGGGTACTCGTCTCCCGCGTTCAGGCAAGGATATTCTGCGGGGGTCGCCTGTGCCAGCCTCCGGGGATCGAGCCCGGAGCGTCTCTACGCGTCTGTATTATAGGTATAAAATCGAAAGGCGCCATGGGGACCTGTACTAGCGTAGGTCCTCTCGCGTCATGCTGGCGGAGTCGGGGCTACGGGGCGTAGAGGCTACCGCCGCTGTCGAGAAGGTCGTCGCCCCGACCACCGTCGCCGTTGCCTCGCGCCCCGCGGCCGGCGCCGCCGCCGCCGGAGGCGTCGTCTGAAGCGGGGGCGCTCGCGGGAGAGCGCCCGGCGCCCGTCCCCGAGCCGCCGTTGTTGTTGTTACCGGCACCGGAGGAGTCGGCATCCGGGCTGGCGTTAGCGTCGGGCGGCGGGCTGGC
Organism: Rubrobacter sp.; assembly: GCA_016781725.1. Classification (GTDB taxonomy): domain Bacteria; phylum Actinomycetota; class Rubrobacteria; order Rubrobacterales; family Rubrobacteraceae; genus Rubrobacter_D. Next base: position 4,766 of record JADDPU010000219.1, read on the forward strand.
GCCTCCACCGGCGCCGTCGTCGGACTGACCGTCGGGCACTCCGTCTCCGTCGGCGTCGTCGGCGCCGTCCGGTATGCCGTCGCCGTCCGTATCCGGGTTCTGGGGGTCCTGGGCCAGCTCCGCCTCCCTGGAATCGGTCAGGCCGTCGCCGTCCGTGTCCTGGGCGCCGGTGGCGGCGCCCCCGGTCGTCGAGCCGCCCGTGCCGTCGGGGACAACGGTCTCTTCGACCGGCGGCTGGGTAGTCCCTCCGGCCGGTTGGTCTGAGGTGCTCTCGGCCGGGGCCAGCAGTTGCCTGAAGGGGTCTTTGTTGCGGTAGGCAGCGTAGGAGTCAACGTCGCGGTTCTCTGCCTCGGGGGCGAGGGGGTCTTGGGCGCTCTGGGACTGGACGACGTTAGCCTGGTTGGTTACCCGATCCCCGCCCGAGTCACCGACGAAGACGCCTGCCAAGACCCAGGCGAAGACGAGCAGCGCGAGCAGGGCGAGGACCGGCGGCAGCACCTTGTTGTCCCGCAGGAACGTATCCACAAGCCCCGGTCCCACGTCGGCTATGCGCCGGGTGATGCGCCGTAAGCTAGGGAACATCGGTCGTCTCCTGCGTGGGCGTCTCCGGCGCCGTCGGCGCCGCGCCCGCTTGCACCCCGGCCGGCTGGAAGTAGACTTCCGCGTTTATCTCCACCTGCAGCAGCTGCTCGATCTGTGGTTGCGTCGTAGTACCCTCCTCCGACGGCTCGAAGGTGACGTCGTTGACCGTTACCAGCCGGGCCAGATCATCCGTCAGGCCCAAGAACTCCTGCAACTCCTCGTAGGTACCCTCGAAAGACATTGTAATGGGCTGGACCGTGTAATCGCCACCGCCGGGCGCGGGGCTTCCCGGGATGAGAGAGAGCTGGGTGACACGAGAGGCGCGGGCGATCTCCTCGATCTGGATGGTGAGCGTCGGGATCTCCGGCTGAGTCGGTATCCGCTTGCTCAGCTCCAGGAGCTGGCGCTCTATCTCGGGGGAGTTGCTCCTTACCTCCTCGAGCTCGGCCACCTGCGCCTCTAACTGCGCCAGCTGGGCCTCCCGGGCCTCTCGTTGCTGATCGGCCTCTTCGAGCCGGCCGAGCAGCGGGCTCAAGAGCAAAAAGTAGAAGCCGACGATGAGCAGCACGATAGCGAGGGCTCCGAGGATGATCAGGTTACGCTCGTTGCGGCTCAAGGGCGCGCCGAACCCGCGTACCGGGTTGATGCGGTCGTCGTACCGGCCAGCTCGTCGAGGTTCCAGCCCTGGGAGGCGCCTCCCGCGACCTCGTCCGGGGTGCCGCCCTCGAGGCGCACCTCCGTGCCGTTAGCGCCGACCACGGTCACGAGCTCCGAGGCCACCTCGAAGTCTATGGCTGGCCTTACGAACCTCTCCCGATCGAGCTCGGCCGAGTTCAGCTGCGAGTTGGCGAGAAACTCGAGGTTGTCCATCCGCACGACGAAGTCGGCCACGTTCTGGTAGCGCGGCAGCGCGACGCCGGTAAAGGTGACAGCGCCAGGCGGGTCCAGCGGCTGCTCTACCGGCGCCTCCACGTCGACCGCCGCGGCCTCGGCTGTGAGGGTCTGGAGCGCGGTAGTCTCGGGTATGACGAAGGCGAGCCCCTGCAGAAACTCGTCCCACGCGAAACGGCTGCGGTAGATGCCGTCAGCCACCGGCTTTTTCGCTTCGAGGCGCGCCTGAAGATCCCTGTACGGGCTCAACTCGGCGAGATGCTCGTTGCGGCGGGCGATCTCGGTGTCGAGCTCGGCGATCCTCTCCTCTAGCTCGCCCAGCCGCTGCAGGAGGAGCAGGTATGTCCCTACCATCAAGATGAGGGCTACCGCCCCCACGATGAGCAGTATCCCGAGCGCCCCGCCCCGGAAGCCTTCTGGGAGCCGCCCGCGCTCCTCGGCCGGGAGGAGGTTTACCCGCCTCATTCGTCCTCCAGCGCGAGGCCGAGCGCCACCGCCAGGACTGGCTCCATAGCCCGCAGTTGCTCGTCGGAGACGTTGGAGCGGTTGGCCGAGAGCTTAGCCACAGGCTCTCCACGGCCCGTGGCGACGCCGAGCAACTCGCCAAGGTACCCGTCCAGCCCGGCGATGAGGGCGCCCTCGCCGGAGACCAGCACCCGGGAGACGTCCCTCGTTGCCGCCTGGGAGTGGTGGTGCTCGAGCGAGCGTTGCACGTCGTCGGCCAGCGCCTGGGCCGCGGCCTCGAGGCCCCGGCGTACGTCGAACACGAGCGCGGGGTCGAAATCGTCGCCGCCGCCTTCGGGCGTCCCTTCGGACCCCTCGCCCTGGTGGTCGAACCCCAACCCTACCCGAGGGCTCAGCGTCTGCTTCTCGGCTTCGTCGGCCGGAAGGTCCGCGGCATCGGCCACGGAGGCCACGAAATCGTCCAAGCCTCCCGGTATAAAGCGGGTCAAGACGGGCTTACCCCCGTCGGCTATGACGAGGTTGGTGATCTCGGACCCAACGTCGAGCAGGACTACCGCCCCCTCCTCGGCGAAGAAGGGGTCGGGGAGGATGGAGCGGGTCAGCGAGAGCGCCTTGACGTCCACGCCCACCGGACGCAACCCGCCAGTTCTCAAGGCCGAGACGTAGCGGTCGACCATCTCTCTCTGGGCGGCCACGACGAGGACGCGGTCGAGGCCCGAGCCTTCCTCCGGCGGACCGAGCACTACGTAGTCGAGGACGGCTTCCGAGAGCGGCATGGGGATGTGGTCCTGCGCCTCGAAGCCTATGGCCCCCTTGAGGTCCTCTGGCTCCATGCGCGGAAACTCCAGTAGCCTGACCACTACCTGTTGATTGGAGACGCCGATGACTACCGATCTGCCGCCGAACGAGTGCGAGTCCCAGAACTCCCGGATCTCGGCGGCCAGGAGGTCGTGGTCGCCGACCTCGCCGTCGACCACAGCCCCTGGGGGAAGCCTGTGGTAGCCAACGTGCTGGAGCACGTACCCGCCCCCGCCACCTGAGACCTGGACTGCCTTTAGCGCCCCGCGGTCGATATCCATCCCGATGGTCCGCGAGCCGCCGCGGAGCCCCCCGAGGCTCTTGAAGCGCTCCACGCCGGCTAAGCTCCCGCTGACGGTCCGTGGAACCCCGAAGCGCCGAACGCCGGCGACGACGCGACGGAGTACCGGAAGAGGGCCGGCTCTATCCCCGCTTTCGAGCAGCTCCTCCTAACCGGTCCCACAGAGCAGGCTTCGGCCTCCGGCGAGATCAAGCGCCCTCCCGGTCTACCTGTAGCAGCGCGCTCACCTCCACGTCGCCCTCGACCACCGCCTTGCGGCCCACGCTCGAGTTGGTCCCCAAGACCACCCTGGCCCCCACGCGAGCCCCCGGCCCGATAACCGCCCCGGCAGAGACCCAGGTGCCAGCCCCCACCTCGGCGTCCCGATCCACTACCGCCCGCGGCCCAACGAAACAGTGGCTGCCAAGGGCGGCATCCGGGTGCACCACGGCCCCCGCCGCAAGCACGCAGCCACCCCCAACCACCGCAGCCTCCGAAACGTAGGCCCCGGGATGAACCGCGGTTAAGAACTGCCCTCCAAGGCCCCTCAAGGAGTTGGCGACCCGTAACCGCGAGCCGTTGTCCGTGATCGCCACCACCACGTGGACGGGCTCGATGGAGAGCATGCTCTTGAGCATCTCTACGTCCCCGAGCACCGGATACCCCCGCACCCTGGCTGAGAGAGCCGCGTGGGCGTCGTCGTAGAACCCGAGGACCCGCTCCCCAAGGCCAGCCGCCAGGAGTACATCCAAAACCACGCGCCCGTAGCCACCCGCCCCGACGACGGCAATCCTTAGCTCCTCGTCGAGGCTTATTTCTTGCACCTCGACTTCCGGTTGAGGTACACCTGTGGTGGTTTCGGGCTCTCTTATCTCTCTTCCCTCCCAACAGAGACCGGGCCTGGTACCCCGGGCAGTTTAACATCCCCGCTGGCATCTTGCTCCTAAGCCAACATCTTGGCCGCGGATGCTCGGCCCTCTCAGGCTCCGGGGTAGTCCCCGACGAGAAAAGCCCCTTTGAGAGAGTTGCCGAGAAGGAAATCGGGCGATGAGAGCCGCCTGGAGCCCGGTATCTGAAGCTCCAACACCTCGATCGCGCCGGTCCCGCAACCCACCACTATCTGCCGGTTCTCGGCGAGAATACCGCCTGTTTCGGGTGCCAGCGCCGCTCGCTCCGAGACCCTGGAGCGCCAGATCTTGACGGGGCCCTCGACCCCCGGATGAAAAGCCCGCGCCCCCACGTGGGGCGCCAGCGCCCGGATCCGATCGTGCACCTCCCCAGCGCTTCTTCCCCACCTTATGATCTTATCCTCGTCCGTAACTTTAGGAGCATAAGTAGCATAAAGACTGTCCTGTTGGATAAGGGTCAGATCTCCGGCTTCGAGTAAACTCAAACTCTCTACTATAGCTTTAGCTCCCTCCAGGGCGAGTAGGTGAGTGAGTTCGCCGCCGGTCGTGTCCGGGGGGATGGTGACGGCGCGTTGTAAGGCTATCTCCCCGGTGTCCAGTCCTTCGTCCATCTTCATGATGGTTACGCCGGTCTCGCGTTCGCCGTCCATGATGGCGCGTTCGACGGGGGCGGCGCCGCGGTATTTGGGCAGCAGGGAGGCGTGGACGTTCCAGGCCCCTTCTGTGGCAGCGTAGAGGGTGTCGGGGCGCAGGATCTGGCCGTAGGCGGCGACGATCAGGGCGTCGAATCGGGAGAGCTCCGGGGCGACCTCGGAGATGCGGGTGGGTTGGCGGAGGGGTAGGCCGACGGAGCGGGCGAGCGCGGCCACGGGTGTTTGCATTGTCTTGCGGCCGCGGCCCTTGCGGGGGTCGGGTTGGGAGACTACGAGGCCAACCTCGTGGTCGGAGGAGATCAGGCCCCGCAGCACGGTGGCGGCGAAATCGGGGGTGCCGGCGAAGGCTACCTGCACTGTACCGTTGGAGGCCCTAGCCCTGTTGGGCGAGGAGGCGCTCTCGCCACTCGCGCATGGCGGCCTTGCGGGAGGCCCTGTCGGTGCGGTCCAGGATCAGGACCCCGTCCAGGTGGTCTACCTCGTGCTGGAAGATCCTGGCGAGCAGGCCCTCGGCCTCGATCCTGACGGGCTCTCCCGAGGTATTCTGGCCCGAGACCGTTATCGCCGTCGGCCGCTCGACCTCGACCTGAATTCCCGGTATCGAGAGGCAGCCTTCTGGTGCGATCTCCTCGGTCTGTGCCACCTCCTCGATGACGGGGTTGACGAGCACGTACTCCTCGTCCTCGAGCGCGGCGACCAGGATGCGTTTGAGCCGTCCTACCTGGTTGGCGGCGAGCCCGACGCCCTCTTGCTCGCGCATGGTGGCCAGCATCTCCTCGGCCAGGCGCTCGAGCGACTCGTCGAAGTCTTCGACCGGGGCGGCCCGGGTCTTCAGCACCGGGTCTCCGAACGTCCTCATCTCGAGTGCCACTTGCGCTATACCTCCTCCGGATCTACTTCAACACGCGCCTTGAGCCCATGCGTCCCCGCCGCCAGCCGCGCGGCCAGAGCCGCGGCGCGGGCCACGGCCGGCCGCCCATTCGACCTGAGCAAGACCCGCCACAGGAACGACTTACCGGCGCGCCCGACCGGGACCACCGCCGACATCTCGACGCCTGGCTCCAGAGCCGGCCGCAACCGGGATTCTACCGTACGGCGGACCGCCGACCCCGACCCCTCGAAGGTGAGCGCGGCGAGGTGGGCGAAGGGCGGGTAGCCGAGGGCGCGCAGCCGCGGGAGCTCGACCGCCGCGAAGGCCTCGTAGTCGCCCCGCACGCCTGCGCGCAGCGCGTAGTGCTCGGGGACGCGGGTCTGCACGAGCAGCAACTCCCTGGCCGCCTCCGCGGCACCGTGGAGCAGCCGGTAGGAGCGCTCGACCGCGCCGACGGCGCTCGCCAAAAGAAAGGCGTCGACGTCGGGGAGGATCACCGCATCCCAATCGTCCTCGAGGATGCAGTGGGCGGTCCCAACGACCGCCGGCGCGTCCGCGAGGTCCCGTGAGGCCGCCGTGACGAGGCCGACCGGCTCGCCTAAGTGCTCGGCCAAATATTCTCGCAGGTGCTCCACCGCCAGGCCGGTCGGTACCACCCGGTCCGACCCGCACTCGTCGCACCGCCCGGTGTTCGTCTCTTTATGGCCGCAGCGGACGCAGACCAGAGGTCCGGTCCTGCCCCCGAGCGCCAGCGGGAGGTCGCAGTTAGGGCAGCGCTTGACCGCCCCGCAGCGGGTACAGGAGACGGCCGTTGCGTAGCCGAGCCGGTTCGCCACCATGCCTACCCGTTTCCCCTCGTCCCGGTGCCGGCGGCAGGCTTCGATCAGGGTCGAGCTGAACACCGCCCCCGACCCCCTCATGTCCACGATACGCACGCCCGGCCACGCGTCCGATCGGCGAACCGGGAGCTGTCGGATGCGCTCTCGTCTGCGCACCTCCGGGGCCGAGATCCTGAGCGACGGGTAAGGCGAGAGACAGAACACGCTGGCTCCCTCGGCACGTCCGCGTTCCAGCGCGATGTCCCTGACGTGCACCGGCAGTCCCTCGTAGCCCGGCTCGGCCCGGTGGCCCTCGCTCGGTTCGTCCACGACGCAGACCGAACCCGGCCGCGCGAGCGGCAGCAACGCCGCCGTCCGCGTCCCGACGACGACGTCCACGGCCCCCCCGCGCGCTGCCTCGTAGACGGCGGTGCGACCGCGTCCGAGCCCGCTGTGGAAAGCCGCGACGGTGTAGCCCGCAGGGAGAGCGCGGCGCAGGCGACCGACCACGCTCTCGACCACACCTATCTCGGGGGCAAGGACCAGCGCCTGCTCCCCACCCTCGAGGGTTGCCCAGACCACGGCCGCCACCGCGTCGGGCTCCTCGCGCGCGGGCGTCCGCCAGAGAAAAGTGCCCCCGCTCTTCACAGCCCGCCGGGCGAGCCGGAGAAAAGGCTGCACATCTCGGGCGACCGCACGGTCGCCTTCGGTAGCCTCGGTCGGGGCGGCCTGCTGGCGGCGCACCACCCGGATGGCGCCCCTGCGCACGAGCTCCCGCAAGGCGCCGCGGTTGGCGCCGGTCTCGGCCAGCAGGGACGCGGTCGGGCTCGCGCCCCCCCGCTCCTTCAGGAGCTCGAACAGCTCCCGTTGGCGTGGTGCCCGCCGCAGGTCGGGGTTGGCCGCGGCACGAACCACCGCCCACTCCACTAGCGGCGGTCGCGGAGGGGCCGGGGCCAGCTCGATGCGGCCCTCTGCGGCCGCCGCGCGGAGCGCGTCGGGCCCGAGGGCGCGTTCGAGGACCGCTCGGGCGACTACCTCGCCCGTTCGCCAGGGCCATGCCCGGTCCGGCTTCAATACGCGGTAGCGACCCGTCTCCAGGCCCGGAGGCAGGGCGGCGCGTAGCACGACCGGCAGGGGAACTGCCGCTTTCTCGCAGACCCTGCGGCAGACCTCCACGAGGCGTGACGGAAGGGAGAGGTCGTCGGCGACCGAGAGCACATATTCGCGGGCGCTCTGTCCATCTTCGGTCCCGACCACGACCCCGAGGCGGGGACGCCCCGAGAGGGGTGCTGCGACGACCGAGCCGGGGCGAACCGCGGGCCCGAGGCGCTCCGGTATCCCGTAACTCAACGAAGGCAGGGCGTGGGTCGGGATCAGGAGGCTCACCCGGGCCACGGACGGGCTTCGGGCGGCCCGGGCGCTCGGGTGGCCCGCGCTCTTTACCAACTACAGGCCGGCGGCGCGGCGGAGGTCCTCCGCGCGCGAGGTCACCTCCCAGGAGAACCCGGGCTCGCGGCGTCCGAAGTGGCCGTAGGCCGCGGTCCGGGCGAAGATCGGGCCCCGCAGGCCGAGGTCGCGGATAATCGCGCCGGGCCTGAGGTCGAAGTGCTCCCGGACCAGGGTGCCGAGCGTCGCCGGGTCGACTTCCGCCGTGCCGAAGGTCTCGACCATCACGCTGACAGGGTGGGCGACGCCGATGGCGTAGGCGACCTGGACCAGACACCGCCGGGCGAGGCCGGCGGCGACGAGGTTCTTCGCGACCCAGCGGGCGGCGTAAGAGGCCGAGCGGTCAACCTTCGTCGGGTCCTTGCCCGAGAAGGCGCCGCCGCCGTGAGGCGCGGAGCCGCCGTAGGTGTCCACCACGATCTTCCGTCCCGTGAGGCCCGTGTCGCCCTGGGGGCCGCCGGTAACGAACCGTCCCGTGGGGTTAACCAGGACCTCCGACGCGCTCTCGTCGAAGAACTCCTCCGGCATGACCGGCCTTACGACGGCCTCGATCAGGTCGTCCCGGATGCGGCCCTCAACGCCCTCGCGGTGCTGGGCGGAGATGAGAACCTTCTCGATACCCACGGGCGTATCGCCCTCGTAGCGGACCGTCACCTGGCTCTTGCCGTCGGGCCTGAGGTAGTCGAGCTGGCGGCTCTTTCGGACCTCAGAGAGGCGTCGGGTCAGGCCGTGGGCGAGGGTTATCGGGAGGGGCATCAGCTCCTCGGTCTCGTCGCAGGCGTAGCCGAACATCATCCCCTGGTCTCCGGCCCCGATCTCCTCTATGGCCTCCTCGTTATCGAGGCGTTCGCGTACCTCGAGGGCTCTGTCCACGCCCTGGGCGATATCCGGCGACTGGGGGTCGATAGAGACGATCACGCCGCAAGTCTCGGCGTCGAACCCGAACTTGGCCCTGGTGTAGCCGATCTCGGAGACCCTCTCGCGCACTAGCGTCGGGATATCCACGTATGTGGAGGTCGTGATCTCGCCGGCAACCACGACGAGGCCGGTCGTGACCAGCGTCTCGCAGGCGACCCGGCTCATCGGGTCGTCGGCGAGCGCGGCGTCGAGGATGGTGTCGGAGATCTGGTCGGCTATCTTGTCGGGATGGCCCTCGGTGACGGACTCGGAGGTGAACAGGTGCGAGGATCTGAGCTTCTGATCGTCCGCAGCGTCCCGGGTGGTGGTACCTGCAGTTCTCTCCGCCATCCTTACCTCTGCCTCTCTTTGGTCATCTCCGCCAGCAGGCTGTCCAGGATCACGCGCGCCACCTCCCGCTTGGACGCGCGGGGAACGAAACGCTCGCCGGCCCGCGCCCGGCTCACCACGTAGACCTCGTTCTCCTCTGCGCCGAAACCGAGGCCCTCAAGCGAGATGTCGTTACCGACGATGATGTCGGCCCCCTTGCTGACGAGCTTCTCGCGGGCGTCCGGAACCGGGTTCCCGTGCGTCGCCGCGAATCCTACCACAAAGAGGTCAGGGTTCTTCTGCCTGACCGCCTTGAGTACGTCCGCCGTGGGCTTGAGCTCTAATGTCGTCTTCCCCTCTCCCCGCCGGATCTTCTCCCGGACCGGCGATGCCGGCGTGAAGTCCGAGACGGCGGCGGCCATGATCAGCGCGTCGACGCCCCCGACGCGCCGGAGAACTTCATCGCGCAACTCCTCCACGGTCTCGACGATCCGGGTCTCCGTCCCCGGTTCGGCCGTTTCGAGGTTGGCTGCCACGACGCTCACCTCGGCCCCCCGCCGCACCGCCTCGCGGGCGATGGCGACCCCCATCTTCCCGGAGGAGTGGTTCCCTATAAAGCGGACGCTGTCTATCGGCTCGCGGGTGCCGCCCGCGGTCACGAGCAGGCGCAGCCCGCTCATCGGCCCGCCGAGCCCGCGCAAGAACCCGGCGACGACCTCCTCGGCCCCGGCCATGCCGCTCCCTCGACCTCGAATAACCCCGAACCCGTCCTCGCCCAGTACGGCCAAATTCTCCAGCACGGCGGCGTTGGCGGCGGTACCGGCGTCGAGATCCGGGGCCACGAAGGCGGCGCGGGCTGCTTTAGCCGCGTCTTCGGCGGGGCCGCCCTCTAGGCCGCGGGCGAGCCTGGCGATGGTGGCCGCGATAGCCGGGGCGAAGAGGACGGCCTCGGGCGTCTCGGAAGGGCCGTCTACGAGGGCTACCGGCTCGGCGAAGGCGGCCGGTCCAACGAACCGGCTGGTCCCGGGTTCAAGGATCACCTCCACCCGGTGGCCGACCGCGGCTATCTCGCTGGCCACGAATGGGAGCGCTAGGGCCCCTGGCGAGGGCCCCACGGAGAGCAGGATCAAGACTGCGGCTTTAGGCCGCTCCCTCGCCCTCGTCCGCGGGAGCGCCAGAGTCGATATCGGTAGCTTCGGGAGCTGCGGCGCCGCCAGGGGGGTCGATGAAACCGCCGGCGTCTGCCGCCCCGATCTCCCCCTCTACCTCCTCCGGCGGCTGGCGGAATGCGACCTCGAGCTTGTCCTGGCGCAGCTCCTCTATGGCTATGCTCAACGGGTGCTGGGAGCGGGTGTGGACCTGTGGCCCCGGGATACCTAGGGCGTCGTTCAGGCCCAAAGTCGAGGTGTATTCGTTGATCTGGCGGGCCCTCTTGGCGCTCGCCACCACGAGCCCGTAGCGGGAGTCCACTTTGTTGAGCAGCTCGTCTACTTTAAGGTCGTGCAGCATCGTTGCCTCCTGTGGCTATCGACTCCATTATCTCGATCATCTCCCTGCGAGCCCGCTCCCGGTCGCCGTTGACTACCTCGTAGTCGAACTCGTCGCGGGCCGCGACCTCCTCCACGGCGGTCGCCAGCCGGGTCTTCATGGCCTCCTCGGTCTCGGTGGCCCGCCCGGAGAGCCTCCGGCGCGTCTCGTCCAGCGAGGGGGCCCTGACGAAGACCATCGCGGCGTCGGGCCGCTTCGCGCGGACCTGCCGCGCGCCCTGCAATTCTATCTCCAGGATGACGGAGCGTCCCCCGTCGAGGAACTCCTCTACCTTCTGCTCCGGCGTCCCGTAGAGGTTGCCCGAGTACTCGGCCCACTCGAGGAAGCGGTCCTCGGCAATCCAGCGCTCGAACTCCTCCCGCGAGAGGAAGACGTAGTCCCTGCCGTCGACCTCGCCGGGGCGCGGCGCGCGGGTCGTCGCGGAGACCGAGTAGGCCAGCTGTGGGACCGCGTCGAGCGCCGCCCGGATAAGCGTAGACTTGCCGGCTCCGGAAGGCCCGGAGACGACGATCAGCCTTCCTCGCACCCTAGAGCCCTGATCAGCCGATCCCTCTGCCCGTGGGTGAGCCCTACGAGGGTCTTGGAGCGGCTGATGCCGGCCTCCCTCATGACGCGCGTGACCTTTATGCGCCCCATGCCCTTGACCGCCAGGAGCATCTCCTCGACCTTGGCCCCCTTGAGCTCCTCGGAAGGGTCCATGAGCAACTCGTAGATCCCGAGCCGCCCGCTCTTGAGGTCCCGCTTGGTGGCAGCCCTGGCGAAACGTACCCTGTTGGCCTCCTCGAGCGCGTTCCGACGCTCGTCCGCCGTCCGTTCTGGTGCCCTCCGCAACATCAACGAGCTAGTATACCATCGGCCCTCGCAGCCCGTACCCGGTCCCCGGCAACTACCGTCAAGGGTACGAGAAGGGCCGAAACCCGCGACGACGCTGGTTCGCGGGCTTCGGCCCCCTGATCTCTCTTGGGGCGCTCTTCTACGGGCTTATGAGCCGCCCCGGATTCTGCGGTCGATCTGCTCCAGGAGCGTGTCGCGATTCTTGGTGCGCTCCTCGTAGTCGCGCAAGGCGCGCAACTGCTCGGGGTCGAGACCGCCGAGCCGGCTGGTGACCTCATCGACAGTCATCTCGTCGTAGCCCTCGATGGGAAACTGGGTTGACTGCAAACCCTCCTGGGCGTAGGAGAGCGGGATGTTCAGGAGCTGCGAGTAGGTGCTCATCGACTCCTGCACCATCTGTTGAAAAGCCTGCTGCTGCTGTTGGGCCTGCTGCTGGAAGGTCTGCTGCTGCTGCTGGGCCTGCTCCATCCACTGCTGGGCCTGCTGCTGGAAGGTCTGCTGCTGCTGCTCGGCCTGGCCGGTGAGGTACGACCCAGGGGTGTTCAGGAGCTGCATGTAGGTGTTCATAAGCTCCTGGACCATCTGCTGGGAGGTCTGCTGCTGCCTCTGGATCTGGTCGGCCAGGCTCTGCAGCATGCCCAGCCACTCCTGCGCCCCTTCCGGGGTTCCGGCCGCGCCGGCCATCCTCTGCATATCGGACATAAAGCACCTCCGTCCTAGCTGCGTAAAACTGCTGTTTAATGTATATGTACCCTGCACATAACAGCGACAAACGTCGTCGACGGCGGTCCGGAATACAGCCGTCATTCCCGACTACCGGGCGCAGAAGGCGTCTCGCCCTCGAGAAGCTACGGACCTCGGGCAGATCCTTCGCTCGCCTTGGCCCGTGTGTTCTAGCGCAAGCCCGCCGTGAGCTCGGCGGCGCCGAGTCCGGCCTTGCGCAGGTAGGCTGCG